>NZ_CACSJY010000001.1:0-261958 GCF_902706155.1 Pseudomonas sp. 18058 | reverse complement strand
GTGGTAATCACAGTAGTCCGAGGGGCGGGGCAAGCAAACGGCCAATATTCGGGAAGATTGGGTGACCAATTGGCGGGGTTTACGGAAAATTATCGGTGGGCCGGAAACCGCTTTCGCGAGCAAGCCCGCTCCCACAGTGGAGCGCATTTCAAATGTGGGAGCGGGCTTGCTCGCGAAGGCGTCAGATCAGACGATGGGGAAACTGTTGAAGTCGACACTATTGGCCAGCCGGCTATCGATCAAGTCTATAAAGCCCTGCGCTTCGGGCCGGTTGAAATGCGCCTGCATCGCCGCTTCCGATTGCCAGCGCGCACTGACCGTCCAGCGATGGCTGTCCTCGGGGCAGCGGTCGACCAGGTAGGAATCGCAGCCCGGCGTTTCCCGCAGGGTTTCGACGATCCTTTGCAGTTGCTTGCCCAGCTCGTCAGAGCGGCCGGCAGCAGCCTGCACCTGCACCGTGTTGATCACTTCATTGGACATTGCTCACACTCCTGAATCAGGCCGGACGAATCCTGCTCATTGAGGGATAACGCCTGTGCAGAATAGGCCTGCACCCGCCGATCACCAATAACCAATCGGCGGTTAATCCGTTAGGCCAATCGCTCAGGCGACTTGCTGGAGAATGTCGCGCAGACGATCGAGGGCGATATCAATGTCCAGCGTCTCAATCGCGCCGAAGCCAAAGTACAAACCATCACGCGGCGTCTGCTGGTAATAAAAGCCATTGATCGCGTACAGACCGACTTCGACCTTTTTTGCCAGTTCGATCACCAGCGGCAGGTCGATCGGCACTTTGCAAAACACCGCCATATGGAATCCGGCACTGGCCGGCACCGCATCAAGCCAAGGCGACAGATCGCTGGCCATGCGCGCCAGAATCCGTTCGCGGCGCTGCGCATAAATCGTGTGGCAGCGGCGAATATGCTTGAGCAAACAGCCCTCGGCGATGAACTTGGCCAGCGCCCATTGCGGCAGGGTGGACGCGTGCAAATCGGTGAGCTGCTTGGCGCGGATCACCGCTTCGAGGATCGCCGGCGGCAGAATTCCGTAGCCCAGGCGCAACTCGGGCAGCAAGGTTTTCGAGAAGGTGCCTACATACGCGACGAGACCGCGCTGGTCGAGGTTGTACAGCGAATCAGTGGGCCGGCCTTCGTAGCGAAACTCGCTGTCGTAGTCGTCCTCAATGATGATTGCGCCGAGCTCATGCGCACGCACCAGCAAGGCTTCGCGGCGCGCCTGACTCATCGGCATGCCCAACGGAAACTGGTGCGATGGCGTCACGTAAATCAGCCGCGTGCCTTCGGGAATGTGTTCGACCTGAATGCCCTCGGCATCCACTGGAATACCGACCACGGTGGCGCCGTGCGTGCCGAACAGCAGGCGAGCCGGCGGATAACCCGGGTCTTCCATCGCCACTAGGCTGCCGGGACGCAGCAGCACGCGGGCGATCAGATCCAGCGCCTGCTGCGCGCCGTTGCAGACCACGATGTCTTCGTCCTGACAGTTAACCCCACGAGAAAATGCGATGTGTCGGGCAATCGCGTTGCGCAGCGACGGCAAACCTTCGGCAACGCTGTAAAAGCCTTTCGAATGCGCCATCTGCCGCATCGCATGAGCGACGCAACGACGCCAGTCATCCTGGGGAAACTGGCCCTTGCTGGTGGCGCCGCCAATGAAGTCGTAACGCAGCGAACCTTCCAGTGTCGGGTGCCGCAGGAACACCGGCAGATTGCGCCAGCTCTCGATCACCTCGGCACTGGCCAGTTCGCTGTGACTTTGCTTGCGCTGAGCCTGCGCCGGGCGCGCATTGACGTAGGTGCCTTTACCGATCACGCCGGTGAGGAAGTTTTCGTAGGTCAGTTGCGCGTAGGTGTCGGAGATGGTTTTGCGCGAGATCCCCAGTTGCTCGGCGAGCAAGCGGCTGGGCGGCAATTGCGTGCCAGCGGCCAGACGCCCGGATTCGATGGCGCCGCGCAGCTGTTGGTACAACTGACCGGCGAGATCCTTGCGGCCGTTGATCACGACATGAAGTTCCATACCGACGTGGCTCCGAGGCAATGTGAAGTGCCCGCCAGATTAGCGCTGTTGGGCGATTGGCAGAAGTTGCGCAGCACAAATACCCGAAATTGGCATAAACCCCTGTAGGAGCTGCCGAAGGCTGCGATCTCTTGATCTTAGAAAGCAACATCAAAAGATCGCAGCCTTCGGCAGCTCCTACAGGGGGTTTGTGTTGAGCCCGCTATTGGTGTGGCACTTTTCCGTGGAATTGGGGCTGTAACGCTAGCCTCTTGGCGCTTACTTTGAAGTCTTTATTGCGCCTGCCGAGATCAAGCCATGTCCCCGCGTCTGGATTACTACAGCGCTTCACCCAAAGCGATGAAAGCGATGATTGCCATGGAGGCGCTGACCAGCAACTTGAGCATCGAACAGCCGTTGCTGCAACTGATCAAGATCCGCGCCTCGCAACTGAATGGCTGTGCGTTTTGCACGGATATGCATTCGGTCGAAGCCCGGCGAGCGGGGGAGAGTGATCGGCGGTTGTATGCGATTGCAGTGTGGCGTGACAGCGGGTTTTTCAATCCTCGTGAACGCGCGGCACTGGCCTGGGCGGAGGCGGTGACCTTGTTGGCGGAAAGCCATGTGCCGGATGATGTGTATCAACAGGCGCGGGAGCAGTTTAACGAAGCGGAGCTGGTCGACCTGACCATGGCCGTGACCACGATCAACAGCTGGAATCGCCTGGCGGTGAGTTTTCGGCAAACCCCGAGCGATTAGTAGCCCGCCACCGTTAAATCTGTAGGAGCAAAGCTTGCTCGCGAAAGCGGTGGCTCATTCAAAGAATATGTTGGCAGGTATGGCCTCTTCGCGAGCAAGCTCTGCTCCTACAAGGTTTCGGTAGATTAGTTGTTGTTAGTTGGATTTAGTGTTGCCTGGGCAACACTTATGTTGCTCTAAGCACACTCCGCCAAGCCGATATAACCTAAGCGTTATTGGTTCTTTTGCCACAGCCCTCCGCTCGTCTAGCATCGGCCTCCAAGGGGAAAAGCTTACTTTTGGGGATCCTGCGTTCTATTTGCACTTTCCGATCTAACAGCCTTCGCTGCCTTCCTGTTTTATAAAACTACAGCAGACATTGCCGTGCACTGATTGCCGACGACTTTTGGTTGGCAGGGCCGGGTATTAGCTGCGATTCAAGGAGCTGTTGCATGTATTACCGTTCGCGTTCATTACTCGCTGCTGCTGTGCTCACGTCCATCTGGCAACTTCCCGCGCAAGCTGACGATGAGGCCAAACTCGACACCGTGTTGGTGACCGGCACACGCGGCACATCGCGCACCGTGCTGGATTCGCCAGTGCCGGTCGACGTGCTCACCGCTGATGACCTGAAAGCTGCCGGCGCCGCGGATGGCGAATTGGGCGCAGCTTTGCAGACGCTGTTGCCATCGTTCAGCCTGCCGCGCCAGTCCAACTCCGGCGGTGCCGACCATGTACGCGCCGCTCAACTGCGCGGCATGAGCCCGGATCAGGTGCTGGTGTTGGTCAACGGTAAACGCCGGCACACTTCGGCGGTGGTCAACGATTCCTCGAAGATCGGTCGTGGCACCGCGCCGGTGGATTTCAACTCGATCCCGATCAGCGCGATCAAACGCATCGAAGTGCTGCGCGATGGCGCCGGTGCGCAATACGGCTCCGATGCGATTGCCGGGGTCATCAACATCATCCTCGACGACGCCCCCGAGGGCGGCGAAGTGACGACGAGCTACGGCGCCTATCACACCCATCAGGACGCGATCGGCAAAACCACCACCGACGGCCAGAACAGCGTGACCACCGCCAAGATCGGCACGCGCCTCGGCGAGGAGGGCGGCTTCATTCGCGGCGGCACCGAGTACAAGGATCGCAACCCGACCAATCGCGCCGGTTTCGACGGCTTCGACGACATCCCCAACCAGCGCAACTACGTGATGGGCGACGGCATCGCCCGCGATGTCAACCTGTGGTTCAACAGCGAACTGCCGCTGGCCGGCGGCAAGGCTTACAGCTTCGGCACCTACAACCAGCGCCACACCACCGGCGCCGAATTCTATCGCTACCCGTACGAGCAGCCGCAGTTCTACCCCAACGGCTACCTGCCTCAATCGCTCGGCGACAATAAGGACGTCTCGGCCACTGCCGGGTTCAAAGGCATGATCGGCGACGACTGGGACTTCGACAGCAGCGTCACCCATGGCCGTAATCGCTTCGATGGATCGACGCGACGCACCCTCAACGTCAGCCTCGGTGAAGACTCGCCGACCGAGTTCGATACCGGCGATTACGAGTTGCGCCAGACCACGACCAACCTCGATTTCACCCGCGAACTGCGCCTCGGCGAACGCTCATTTGTGTTGGCCGTCGGCGGCGAATACCGCTACGAAAACTACCTGACTTACGCCGGTGACGCGGCTTCCTATGTCGGCTCCGGAGCCGATGGCGCCAATGGGCTGCGCCCGAGCGAAGAGTCGGATCTGGATCGCAATGTGTTCGGCACTTACGCCGAGTTGTCCGGCGATCTCACCGACCGTTTCTTCGTCGACGCCGCCACGCGTTGGGAGCATTACGACGATGCCGGCAGCAAACTCACCGGCAAACTCAGTGGCCGCTACAAACTCACCGAACAGTGGGCCTTGCGCGGCGCAGTGTCGAACAACTTCCGCGCGCCGTCCCTGGCGCAGAGCGGTTTCCAGAACACCACCAGCAACTTCGGCGACGGCGGCACGCTGACCGATATTCGCGTGCTCTCGGTCAACGATCCGATTGCCCGCGCATTGGGCGCAGAAAAACTTGATCCGGAAACCTCGAAAAACTTCAGCCTCGGCCTGACGTTCCAGTTGAACGAACGCTTCGATGCGTCGCTGGACGTGTTCCGCATCGACGTCAAAGACCGCATCACCCTGTCGCAACGCATCGGCAGCGATGCGCTGGAAAACTACATCAATGACAACTTCGGCGTGGCCGGCATACATGACGTCAACTTCTTCACCAACGCCGCCGACACCAGCACCCACGGCGCCGAACTGGTGCTTAACTATCATCAGCCGTTCTACGAAGGGCAACTCGGCCTGACCACCGCGTACACCTACAACCACACCAAAGTCACCAGCACCAAAGGCACGCCGTCGCAATTGACCGCGCTGGGCATCGGCAATGATGCGCTGGTCGGCGTCGAAGAAACCAACACCTTGACCGACGCCGCGCCGAAGGATCGCTTCATCTTTTCCGCCAACTGGGCCAGCGAACACTGGGGCTTGCTCGGACGCCTGACCCGTCAGGGCGAGACTACTCGTGTGTTTGATTTCGGTGATTCGCAACCGGAGCAGACCTACGGTGCGGTGTGGCAACTGGACGCTGAAGTCGCCTACAAATTCACCCCGAAATTCAACATCGCCGTCGGTGGCAATAACCTCACCGACAACTACCCGGAACGCTCCGGCTCGGCGATCAACTACGGCGGCAACTTACCGTACGATGTGCTCTCGCCAATCGGCACCAACGGCGCTTACTACTACGCTCGCGCCACCTATGGTTTCTAACGCCGGGCCGGGGCGGCATCTGCCGGTGATCCAGGCGCTGCTGATCACGCTGGGCATGGTGATCACCACCGACATCCTGAAAACCGCGCCGACCGTGGCGCTCAACGTCGGGCCCGAGCACTTCTACCTGGTGTGGGTGCTTGGCGGCGTGGCGTCGATGATCGGCGCGCTGTGCTTTGCGGAAATGGCCACGGCGTTTCCGCATCCCGGCGGCGACTACCATTTTCTGCGCACAGCGTATGGCGAGCGCATGGGGTTTCTGTTCGCGTGGTCGCGGTTTTCGGTGATGCACACCGGGTGGATTGCGTTGTCGGCGTTTATGTTTGCCGATTACGTGAATGCGGTGGTGCCGTTGGGACAGTATGGATCGGGGCTGTTTGCCGGGGCGGTGATCGCGGCGTTGGTGCTGCTGAATCTGACGGGCAAGCACATCGGTTTCATCACGCAGACATTGCTGGTTGGCTTGCTCGCGTTGGGCTTTTTGAGCATCGCCAGTGCGGGTGTTTTTCTGGCGTGGCAAGGGGTTGAACCGCCGGCGCCAAGCTCGGCGGTATTGCCAGAAAATACCGGTATGGCCGGGTTTTCGGCGGCGATGATTTTTGTGTTTCTCGCGTTCGGCGGCTGGAGTGATGCGGCGACGTTATCGGCGGAAGTGCGCGATGGTCGGCGGGGGATTTTCATCGCCATGATCGGCGCGCTGACGGTGTTGATGATTATCTATCTGGCGCTGAATTGGGCGTTTGTTCAGGGGCTGGGATTTGCCGGTTTGGCGGCGAGTAATGCGCCGGCAGTTGAACTGCTCAACCGTGCTTTTGGCGCGCCGGGGGGCATGTTGATTTTGTTGATGGTGGGGATTGCCGCGATCGCTACCATCAACTCGACCTTGTTGGTTGGCGCGCGCACCACTTATGCCGCTGCCCGCGATGTACCGCAGTTGCGCAGTTTTGGTGATTGGGATGATCGCCATGGCGTACCGCGTAAAGCGTTGCTGGCCGAAGGCACGGTGGCGTTATTGCTGGTGTTGTTCGGCAGTTTTACCCAGAGCGGGTTTAACACCATGGTCGAGTATTTGACCCCGGTGTATTGGTTGTTTTTGAGTTTGAGCAGTGTCGCGTTGATCATATTGCGGCGGCGGTTTCCTGAGGTGGCGAGGCCGGTGCGGGTGCCGTTGTATCCGCTGTTGCCGTTGCTGTTTTTTGGGTTGTGCCTGTACATGCTGTATTCCAGTGTGACCGTGGTGGGGTATGGGGCGTTTTTGGGGATTGGCGTTCTTTTGGTTGGCGCGGTGGTTTTGGCCGGGTTGAGTCGCTTAACGGCAAACCCTCATCGGAAACGCCGCCCGCCCAGCCCTCTCCCGGAGGGAGAGGGGGCCGACCGAGGTGTGCTGCGTGATACATCGACCTGAAAAACCGAGTCGATTATGAATTTTGTAAGGCATGTTCAGCAGACCGGATCGATTATGGATTCGCCAAAGCAAGTCCAAGTCGGCGAACCCCTCAAATATCCCCCAATCAGTTCCCTCTCCCTCGGGGAGAGGGCTAGGGTGAGGGGCTTTTAAGCTGTGCCTCAATCGACCTGAAAAAACCGAGTCGATGCTGGATTCGCCAAAGCACGTCCAGGTCGGCGTACCTCTCAAATATCCCCCAATTAGTTCCCTCTCCCTCGGGGAGAGGGCTAGGGTGAGGGGCTCTTAAAACGACACCTCCGCCGGCTGCGACAACCGCAGTACCGACAAGTCTCCGGTAATGCGCTTGTACGCCAATCGGATCGCCTCAATATCGCTGCCACGTTTCGCACTGTTCTCATGCAAAATCACAATGACTTTAGTGCTCAAACGCTCGGGCTCCTTCGCGCCTTTATCGCTCCACTGCCCATAAGCATCGAGCACCGTGAACCCATCCGGAAAACGCGGCGTCACTTCCTTGTCGAGAAACTCGCGCCAGCGCGCCGGGCTGACCGCGCCTTCCTTGCGATCGATCGATCCCACCGAGAAGTACAACTCAGTGCGCAACCACTGCGCCTGCGCCGGCCGTGAGGCATCGCCTTGCAGGGTTGAACTGGCGGGATCGTGGGTGTGAACGGAAGCAGGAGGAGGGCTGGCGCAACCGGCGACTGCGACGAACAGTGCCGCCAGTAAAAGACGTTGAGGCATGGAACATCCTTATTGATGATTGGGCGAACCCGGCGAGTATAAGGTCGCCGTTTCACCGTCAATAAAGACCTAAAAAGCAGGCTGATAGGCGCTTCAGGAATAACCCTTGGGTCGCTGCGCAACGAACGATCCGAAAGCCTGTAGGAGCCGTCGAGTGAAGCGAGGCTGCGATCTTTTGATCGTGTTTTTTTACAAGACAGGATCAAAAGATCGCAGCGTTCCGCAGCTCCTACAGGGGCATCAGGGTGGGGGCGATGCCAAGGCAATTCCGGCCGCTCCCAGCCGTTTGAGAATCTCGAACAACAGATCACTCTTGGTCACCCCGACAATCCTCGGGCTGCCGACATAACCGGTCACCGTCAGCGTAATCCCGTCCGGCGACAACTTGCTGAAGCGCACGAACGACGCCGGTTTTTCGAGGATGGTTTCGTTCTCGTGGTACGTGTTCAGCAGCAGAACCTTCACTGCCTCAGGATCGATATCCAGCGGAAACACCAACTCCAGCGACGCGACACCCTGAGCGCTACCACCCAGCGTGACGTTGCGCAGATTCTGCGAGATCAACTGCGAGTTCGGCACGATCACAATCGAGCGATCGCTGAGCTGAATTTCGGTGGCGCGCACGTTGATCCGGCGGATATCACCCTCGACGCCGCTGATGCTGATCAAATCGCCCACCTTCACCGGCCGCTCGGTCAGCAGAATCAGACCGGAAACAAAGTTCTTCACGATCTCCTGCAAACCGAAACCAATACCCACCGACAGCGCACTGACGATCCACGCCAGGTTCGTCCACTGCACGCCCAACGACGACAGCGTCAGCAGAATCACGAACGCGTAACCGATGTTGGAAAACAGCGTGCTCAGTGACGCGCACATCCCCGGATCCATGTCGGTCTTGGGCAGGAATTCATTGTCGAGCCACCGACTCAGGGCGCGGATCAGCCAGATACCGATCAACAGCGCGAGTACCGCGTTAAGCAAATGCGAAGGGACGATGTTGAACTTGCGCAATCCGGCACCGCCGAGGATCGCCATGATGTTGGTCGCCAACTGTCCGAGCGTGGTGCCGATGCCACCGACAAACAAGGCGATCACCGCCAGCAGCAACAGCGCCGCGCGGCTGAAACCGGACAATAGAATGGAGATCTGATCGAGGCGCCGATCGCCTATTCCCAGTAACTGTTTGAGCGCCTTGCCGCTCGCATGCTTGGGCGAGAACGCGTATTCGCAGCCGTCCTTGATCACCTGAATCAGCAAGTAAAAACCCGACAGCACAATGTAGGCCCAGACCACTTCATAGGTGATGAAACGGGCCAGCGATACGTAACCGGTGAGCAGCGCAATCGCCGAGACGAACATCGAAATACTGGCGATGGTGTACATCACCCCGGCGAACGTACTGTTCGCTTGCGTGTCATTGGCGGCGACCAACGCCTTGCGCACCTTGCCGACGCGCAGCAGCAGTGTCACCACAATCACCATGACCACAATCGATGTCACGCCGCGCCCGGTCAGAACGATCTGACTGCTCATGCCGGTGGCGTTGCACACCTGCACCAGCGTCACCAGCACCAGCAACGTGCCGGAAAGGATGCGCGGGAAGCGCTTCAGTGCCTGCGCGACCTGATCATGAATGGCCGGCAACCGCCACGATGGATGATCGATCGACAACAGCGCACGGCTCAGCCCGGTAATCAGTACGCAGGCGTACACAGCCTTCTCGAATTCCTCGGAAAACGTCGACAGCACCGGCGTCAGCGGCGCGTGACGGGTGAGCGCGTAATACAGCACATGCAAGGCGAGAGCGGTGGTCGCAATCGTCGCCAGCGCCGAAGCAAACGCCAGCGCACTGCGGCGCAAACGACCTTCCGGCATGCGGTGGATGCAAACCCAGGTCAAGCCGCGCTCGGCCAGACGACGGCCGAACGTCCACACCACCAGTGCCAGCGCGAGCAACACCAGCGTATAAAAATACCGCCCCGGCGCCCACACCGTCGCCCAGGTGTCAGAAACTTGATCAACGAAAAAACTGAAACGCTGCCGATCATCCCGCGAAGGATTGACCAGCGGTGCCCAGAAGTCCGGGTTCAACACGCTCAGCGTGCCCAGCGTCAACTCGCTCTCAAGCAATGTGCGGCGGATGCCGGCGATCTGCGTGATCAGATCCGCTGCACTCTGCTTCAGCGCCGCCAGACTTTTCAGCGTGCCGTCGACTTTGTTTTTTTGCTCCGTCAGCGTCGCTCGCTGGGCGACGATATCCGCTTGCTCGGCGGCGATCTCGGTGTCCGGCGCTGCGCCCAAAACGCCCAGTTGCACGGTCAGTTGCGCCTGTTGCGGTAACAACGCCGCCGACAATTTATCGACGTCCAGAATGAACGCCTGCACCCGATCCTGTGGGCCTTCGAGCTGGTTGTAATTGTTCGCGGCGGAGATTTGCTGTTTGAGGCCATCGAGGCGTTGTTGCAGGGCTTGCAGGTCACTTTGCGAAATGACCGGGAGCGGCGCGGCGGCGGTCGCGGCAGGTGCTGGCAGATCGGCGGCCCACAGCGATGGACTGCCGGCGGTGAGCAGCATGAATGCGATGAGAAACAACGACTTCAACGTGTTGCGCATGGGACAGACCGACTCTCGATGAACACACAGTCTAAGAGGTTAGGTGATCAGGCCGATTGGAGTGAAAAAGTTTCAGGGCAGGAGGTGGATTAATTGCGGTTCCAGAGCTTGTGCGTGGATGTCGAGCAGGGCGAGGGTGACCGGCAGTTTGAAACGCCGCCGCCCAGCGCTGCCCGGATTCAAGTACAGCCGATCGCCGCGCCATTCGATCAAGGGTTTGTGCGAGTGGCCGGTGATGATGAGGCGGGTAAGGCTGTCGAGAAGGGCGGGGACGTCGGCGATGTCGTGGGTCAGCAGGGTTGGCCAGCCGTTGAGGTTGAGGGTGAGGTGATCGGGAAGGTCGGTGGCCCAAGGCAGGTTCAAGTCGTTGTTGCCGCGCACGGCGTGAACCGGGGCGATTTGCGCCAGTTGGCTGAGGATGTCAGCGCTGCCGATGTCGCCACCGTGGAGGATCAGTTCGACGCTTTCGATCGCGGTTAACGCTTCGGGGCGCAGGAGGCCGTGAGTGTCGGAAATGATGGCGATTTTCATGGGGAACAGATTAGCAGGGTTGGTGTGGATGGCGGTGTTCAGCCGAAAATGCCAGAGTGCGCCTACGCCCCTTTAATGATCTGCCAAGGAACTTGCAATGCCCGCAGGAAAACGTGAACTAGCGCGAATAGAACGCCGGCTGATCACCACGCTGACCGAAGCGTGCGAAACGGCAAAAAGTGAAATCAACGGCTTCACCTGGCTCACCCACACGGCTGACCTGAATGCACTGGCTGAAACACTGAAAATCATCTGGGTGTTCGAAACCCTGGCCGACAGGAAGCTCGCCGAGGTTGACGCAAAAGCACGGATCTTTGAACTGACGGCTATTGCGCTGGATGAAGCGGGTATTGAGCTGAAACTGACAGATCGCAATGTTCGCTTTGATTCTGAGCAGGAGTGCGAAAACGCTCAGGGTGGCGATTGGCAAAAGCGTCTGGCCAAAGGGTATTGAAGCTGGCTACAGAAATCGAAAACTCTTGTGGGCCTCAGAGCAGGATGTGATCGAGAGGATGTACCACGACTTGCTGTTGGTGCCGTAAAGAATTAGACATGCGGCAGCGCTTGCATCAACTGTTCAACGACCTTGGCCTCGACAGCACCTTCACTGGTACCCGGCTCAAAAACAGCGCAACACGCTGATGCATCGCCCTCACGAACACGATAGACAGCGATAACACTGCCCGGCCCGCAACCGGTGTGCCCGCAGAGGGAATGCCCGCCGCCAATCGTGCCCTGCATCACCCCAAAGCCGTAGCCCGGAGTGATCCATGGGCGCCCGGGTATCGGGCCGCCCAATGTTCGCGCGGCCTGCATTGCCTGGCGCAAATTCGAGGAGAGCAAGTCAGTGCTGAGGAGGCGATCCAGAAATAGCGCTGCTTGCGAAACCGGTCCAGTCAGCAGACCGTGATAAACCCAGGCAGGGTCGTAATTCAAGGTGCTTCCAAGGTGAGTCGTTTGTAAGTCTGTGCGCGTTTTAGCGAAGCGAACATTCGACAGACCCAATGGTGAAATCGCCCGCTGTAGCACCGCCTCTTCAAGCGTCAGATCAGTTAGCCGCTCAATGAGCCTGCCGATAAGCAAATAACCGACATTTGAATAACGCCAACCGGTTCCGGGACTGTATCGAAGTCGAGCAGCGTCAAGCCGTTGCATCATTTCATCTGGCGACCAGGCCGATTCGTCATTCCTGACGGCTGCGTGATATTCCGCAAGTTCGCCGTAATCGGCCAGACCTGCCTCATGCCGCAGAAGCTGACGCAGCGTGAAAAGCTGATCAGGCACGGGCTCGTCTAACGTAGTCAGCCCATCTCGTACCAGCGACAGGGCTGTCGCCGCCAAAACTGTTTTGGTGAAACTCCACCAAGGCACCGTCAGTTCTAATTGTTCAGGCGTTTGTACCTGACCATTTGATATGAGCGAACTGAGCATTGGCTTCCCTAGGCTATTGAGTGAATCAGCAGGCCGACAAGATAGCTCACTTCGCAAAACAATTTGAACCGCCTTTGGGCATTCCGGAGTGGGCGGTGGAGTGGGTTGTCACCGTCGCGCAGACAGCTGTTGCGGCGCCAGAAATGCATCGTGGAAATAGTTACGAAACGCCTGCATCGCCGGGCTGAATTCGCGTTCGCGATGCCAGGCCAGCCCGACACTCATCGGCGTCACTTTGTCGGTGACGGTCAGGGTTTCAATGCGTTTACCTTCCAGTGACCAGGGGCGGTGTACCAAATCCGAGAGGATTGCCACGCCGCTGCCATTGGCGACCATACTGCGCACCGCTTCGACTGAACTGGTGCGTACCCGCACGTTTGGTTGCTGTTGTGCCTGTTCCCAGTAGCGCTTGGCGCTATGTTCAGCTTCGTCGACGGTCAGCAGAATGTAGGGTTCTTTCGCAACGTCGGCGAGGCTGACTGCCGAGCGTTCGCACAGCGGATGGTGGCTGGGCAGCCATAACCGGCGTTCGGAGTTGAAGAGTATTTCCGAGACGATGTCCGGGTGGGTGAGGTTGGCGGTGAGCACCACGGCCATGTCAAAACGACCTTCCAGCAAGCCTTGTTCGATCGCTTGCCGCTCCTGTTCGTGGACTTCGATGGCCACGTCTGGATGCCAGTGCTCAAGCCGTTGCAGATGGTGTGGCAGGAAGTATCCGATCACCGTGTAACTCGCCGCCAGGCGCAATACACCGCTGGCGCGGATGTCCGGCAACGGGCTGTTCAATGCGTCATCGACGCTGCGCAAAATCACGTAAGCCCGATTCAAAAAGTGCCGACCGGCGTCGGTCAGGCTCATGCCTTGGGCCGAGCGCTGGAACAACAGCGTGCCGAGGATGCTTTCCAGTTCTTTGATCGCCGTCGTCACGGCCGACTGGGAAATATTCAAATGAATCGCGGCTTGGGAAATTTGCCCGATCTCGGCGGTGGCGACGAAATAACGGACTTGGCGCAGGGTCAGTGACATGGGTACTCCGAGTGACGGGGTATCTGTTTTTCAGAAGATACCCTATCTATTAATAGATCTTCCCAAGGGGGTGGCGGGAATCTAACTTGACCTGCATGAAGTCACAAGCGTCGGGAGCAGGTGTTATGCAGGCAGTAGATTTCAACTCGGACATGGGCGAAGGGTTTGGCCCGTGGACCATCGGCGATGGTGTCGATAATGAGCTGATGGGCTTTATCAGTTCGGCCAACATCGCCACCGGTTTTCATGCCGGCGACCCTTCCACCATGCGCCGCACCGTCGAGCAGGCCAAGCGTCTGGGCGTAGCCATCGGTGCGCATCCGGGGTTTCGCGACCTGGTCGGTTTTGGCCGTCGGCACATCAATGCGCCGGCCCAGGAACTGGTCGACGACATGCTCTATCAGTTGGGCGCCCTGCGTGAACTCGCCCGGGTTCAAGGCGTGGCCCTGCAGCACATCAAACCCCACGGCGCGCTCTACATGCACTTGGCGCGGGACGAGGAGGCCGCCCGTTTGCTGGTGGAAAATCTCCAGCGTCTGGAGCCGGAATTGCTGTTGTATTGCATGCCCGATTCGGTGATCTGGCGGGTTGCCACAGAGCTCGGCCAACCAGTGATTCGCGAGTTCTACGCCGACCGCGAATACGACCTCAGTGGCTCCATCGTGTTCACCCGCAACGTGCAGGCTTACGACCCGGCCCACGTCGCTGAACGCGTGCTGCGTGCTTGCCAGCAAGGCGTGGTGCGCACTGTCGAGGGCGAAGACCTCGCCATTGAGTTTGATTCCATCTGTTTGCACAGCGACACGCCGGGAGCTCTGGCGTTGGTCGAAGCCACGCGTCGCGCGCTTGATGGCGCGGGCATAACGGTTCGCGCACCGCGCTGAGACCTGACGCAAACACCTCGCACAGAGACGCGAGGGTTTGCCCAACGATTCACCTTTTGCCTGCCTTTCTACAACTATTCCAAAAGGAACAGACATGGCCGAACACTCAGTCATCACCCCGTTGCCGGGAACCTTCTACCGCAAAGCCACCCCGGAATCGGCGAACTTCGTCGAGGTCGGCGCGCAGGTCGGCGCTGACACGGTCATTGGCCTGATCGAGGTCATGAAGCAGTTCTCCGAACTGACCGCCGGGACGGCTGGTCGCCTCAGTGCCTTTTTGGTAGAAGACGGTGATCCGGTGGAACCGGGTCAAGTCGTCGCAACACTCGACGACGAGTGAGGGCGCGATCATGACTCAAACCATTCATAAACTGTTGGTCGCCAATCGTGGCGAAATCGCCGTGCGGATTATCCGCGCCGCCAAAGAACTGGGCATTCGCACCGTTGCTGCGTGCAGCGAGGCGGACGTCGATTCCCAGGCCGCGCGCATGGCCGATGAGATCCACATTCTTGGCCCGGCCCGTGCCGATAAAAGTTATCTCAACGTCGAGGCCTTGCTCGGCGCCCTGAAAGCCACGGGCGCCAATGCCGTGCATCCCGGCTACGGCTTCCTTTCAGAGAACGCCGATTTCGCCGAAGCGGTGGTGGCGGCTGGCGCCATTTTCGTCGGCCCAAGCGCGCAGACGATCCGGCGCATGGGCGATAAAGCCGAGGCGCGGCGTACCGCACAAGCCGCTGGCGTACCGGTGGTGCCGGGTTCGCCGGGTGAACTGTTTGACGTCGAGTCGGCACTCAAGGCTGCTGAGTCCGTGGGTTACCCGTTATTGATCAAAGCGTCGGCCGGTGGGGGCGGGCGCGGTATTCGTCTGGCGGAAAACGCCGAGCAACTGAGCGAAGAATTTCCCCGCTCCCAGCGCGAAGCCCAAGCGGCGTTTGGCAATGGCGCGGTGTATCTGGAGCGGTTTATCAGCCGGGCCCGGCACATTGAAGTGCAGGTATTGGGCGACGGTCAGCACGCCGTGCATTTGTTTGAGCGCGAGTGCTCGCTGCAACGTCGGCGGCAGAAAATCTTCGAAGAAGCGCCGTCGCCAGTCCTCAACCAACAGCAACGGGACACCCTCTGCGAAAGCGCTGTGCGTCTGACCGAATCGTTGGGCTACAAGGGCGCCGGCACGCTGGAATACCTGTATGACGACGTCACTGGCGAGTTCTTCTTTATCGAGATGAATACGCGGATTCAGGTCGAGCACCCGGTCAGCGAACTGATCACCGGTATCGATCTGGTTCAAGCCATGTTACGCATCGCTGGCGGCGAGCCGCTGGGTTTCCAGCAAAGCGACATCCGACTCAACGGCGCCGCCCTGCAAATGCGCTTGAACGCTGAAGATCCGGCGCGGGATTTTTTCCCGAGTCCAGGTCTGGTCGAAGAACTGATCTGGCCGAGCGGCGAGGGCATTCGCGTCGATACGCATCTGTATCAAGGCTACCGGGTGCCGCCGTACTATGACTCGCTGCTGGCCAAACTGATTGTTCATGGTGCCGATCGCGCCGAAGCGCTGGCCCGCGCGCAAGTGGCGGTAGCGAACACCACGCTCACCGGCATGGCCAACACCTTGGCGTTGCACGCTGAATTGCTCGAGCAACCGTGGCTGCACAGCGCCGACTTTCACACCGGCACCCTGGAAACCTGGCTGGCCGAGCGCCGCAGCGGAGGTGAAGCATGAGTACGCCCATCCGATACAGCTTTGGCGCCGATGAGCATTTGTTTGCCGAAGTCAGTGACAGCATGTCTCTGGACGCGTTCTTCAAAGGTCTGGCCGTCACCCGCGCTGTGGAACGGCTGGCGCTGGATGGCGTGCTCGATATCTGCCTGGCTAACGCGTCATTCCAGATTCGTTTCGACCCGGATCGCATCGCCCCTCACACCTTGCTCGAAGCGGTAAAAATCGCCGAGGCCGGAGCTGTCGCCGAGCGCACATTGCAGACGCGGATTATCGAGATTCCGGTGCTCTACAACGATCCCTGGACTCACGAAACCCTGATGCGTTTTCGCGACCGTCATCAAGACCCGAGCGCCACGGATCTTGAATACGCTGCCCGCATCAACGGACTGGCCGACGTCGATGCCTTCATCGCGGCCCACAGCGGCGCGCCGTGGTTTGTCTCGATGGTCGGCTTCGTTGCCGGGCTGCCCTTCATGTTTCAGATGGTCGAGCGTGAGCGTCAGTTGCAGGTGCCCAAGTATCTGCGCCCGCGCACCGATACACCGAAATTGACCCTGGGCCACGGCGGTTGCTTTGGTTGCATTTATTCGGTGCGCGGCGCCGGCGGTTATCAGATGTTTGGCGTCACCCCCGCGCCGATCTACGACCCGCTACAACACCTCGCGTACCTGAAAGAACACATGGTGTTTTTCCGTCCAGGCGACATCGTGCAATTCAAGCCGATGGATCGAGAAGCCTACGACTCCGCGGTGGCAGAAGTGGACGCCGGAAGCTTTGATCTGCGGATTCGGCCGGTGGAATTTTCGCTGGACGCGTTCCTCGCCGACCCCGTTGGCTATCCCAAGTCGCTGCAGGAGGTATTGGCATGATCAAGGTTCTCAAACCCGGCCTCGCCACTTCGGTACAAGACTTGGGCCGCGAAGGGTATTACCACTTGGGCATTCCGCCCTCCGGCGCGCTCGATCAGTACGCCTTGAGCGCGGCCAATCAATTGGTCGGCAACCCGCCCGGTTTGGCGGCCCTGGAATGCACCTTGCTCGGGCCCGAGCTGGAGTTTCAACAGGACGCATTGGTGGCGGTCAGCGGCGCGCACATGACGCCCCGGGTCGATGGCGTGGAAATGCACCACGATACCGCCTTCACCGTGAAGGCCGGGCAAGTGCTGCGCTTTGACTTTCCCAAGGCGGGTGCCCGCGCTTACGTGGCGGTGGCCGGCGGTATTGATGTGCCAGTGGTACTCGGCAGTCGCTCCACCTATGCGCTGGGCGCGCTCGGCGGTTTTCAGGGTCGACGTCTGATCGCGGGTGACGAATTGCCCGTCGGCATTGCCAGTGGCAAAAGCCGCGCCGGGGCCAGTTTGCCCATGGCGTTACGGCAATCACTGGGTGGCGAAATCACTCTGCGGGTGGTGCCCGGTTTGTACTACCACCGCTTGACTGAATCGGCGGCGAAGAGCTTTTTTGCCGAGCCGTGGACGGTCGGTTCGGAAGCCGACCGCATCGGCTATCGCTACAAGGGCGGCAGCGCGCTGAGCTTTCAGCCCCGCGACCAGCCGTTCGGCGCCGGTTCCGATCCGTCGAACATCGTCGACAGTTGCTATCCGATCGGCTCGATTCAGGTGCCCGCCGGGCTCGAACCCATCGTGTTGCATCGTGATGCGGTGTCCGGTGGAGGCTACGCAATGATTGGTACGGTGATCAGCGCCGACCTTGATTTGATCGGCCAAATGCAACCCAACCAGAAGGCCCGCTTTGTCGCGGTGACCCTCGAAGAGGCGCTGGAAGCGCGACGTTCCTATAAGAAAAAACTCAGCTGCCTGAGCAAGCTGTTCCCTTCCTGATTCTGCCCGCCGTCAAGCGCGGGTCATGCCATACGGTACGCCAACGCCGCACTTCGGTGCGGTGACGGCTGCCCGCGCTTCAACCTTCGACTGGTTTTGGAGTTCACGCACATGGCTGCTTTATCGCAATCGAATCAAACCGGGCAAGATCCGGCGCATCATCCCGTTCCCGCCGAAGCACGCATGGGGCGACTGTCCCTGACGATGGCCTGGTGGGCGGTGTGCAGTGCGATGTTTTACATCGTGGTGGGCGCTTCTTTGGCGTTGTCCTTCGGTGCGCGCAATGCGCTGATCGGCATGGTGCTGTCGGTAATCTGTTATGGCCTGGTCAACAGCGTGCTCAGCCGCTTTGCGATTCGCAGCGGATTGTCGGTGGCGTTGTTTTCACGACTATTGTTCGGCAGCACCGGAGCGTGCCTGGCGACGCTGATTTTCTTCTCGACCGCGATCTATTACGCGGTGTTCGAAGGTTCGGTGATCGCTGTTGCGCTCAATCACCTGTACCCGGAACTGGTCTATCCGCTGGCGGCACTGGCGGTGGTTCTGTACAGCGTGCCGATGATCCTGGGCAGCGTGCAGCACTGGCTGGACAAGCTCAACGGCGTTTTGCTGCCGGTGTACCTCGGTGGATTGCTGGTCGCGGTCGGGCTATCCATCAGCCGTTATGGCTACCAGCCGCAATGGCTGGATTTCGGCCCGGCAACGCCTGATGCATTCGGCTGGTGGGATTGTTTTGTCGCCTACATGGGCGTCTGGGTGTTGATGCTGTTCACCTTCGACTATGCGCGTTTCGGCAAGCCTGAAGATGCCGAATACCACGGCCGCTGGAACTTCGGCATGCCGTTCTACGCGGTGACGTTCCTGCTCAACGGCGCGGCAGGCATTTATCTGGTCAGCAGCATTCCCCACGAAGGCGCGTTGAACGAAGTCTCGGTGGTGATGGCGATTTTGCAGTTGATGGGCTTGTGGGGATTGCTGTTTGTCTGGGCCACGCAAACCCGGATCAACACCGCCAATTACTACCTGGCGACGTTGAATATGCAGGCGTTCTTTGGTCGATTTGGCCTTCGCGGTTCGTACCTGATGTGGGCCGTAGCGGTGGGGGTGATCGTCTACGGCTTGATGCTGGCGGACGTGTTTGCCTACCTCCTCAAGGCGCTGGCCTATCAGGGGATTTTCGTCGTGGCCTGGGTGGGAGTGGCGTTGGCGCGAATTATCTACGGACGCAGTGACGTGGCAGCGCTCGATCGGGTGGGCGAGTTCAATCCGGTAGGCTTGACGGCCTGGTTTGGCGCGACAGCATTAGGTCTTGCGCTGATGTTTTCCGGCGGCGGCTTCAGCAGCTTTTCCGCGCCCGCTACGGTGATCGTTGCATTTACCTTGCACGCAGGGTTGTCCCATCGAAGCCGGTTGCGGTTAGCGCTGGCCGAGTAAAACGTTGCAGTCACTTATCCCGTGCCCGCCTGCTCTGACAAGGCAGAGCGGGCAGGGGCTAGCCTGTTATGACGCCCGGAAGGCACAGGGGGAGGGCAACCCGTAATTTTCGACTAAGCTCGTTCGATCATTAAACACCAAGCGCTGTGCTGTACTCGCTCAGGGGATCGATATGAAAGCCGTACTCCACACGATCAAGCATGAAGTCATGAAGGCCATTCCGCCGACCGTATTTTTCTTCATCATTCTGCACATCGTCGCCCTCATCCGTACGCTGATGATGAAAGGCACAGGCGTTTCGCTGCCGGTCTCCACGTCAATCCTGATCGCATCGCTGGTGCTCGGCAAATCCGTGCTGGTCGCAGACATGCTGCCGTTCATTAATCGCTTTCCGGAAAAGCCGCTGATCTGGAACGTCACCTGGAAAACGCTCATGTACGCGCTGGTGGCGCTGGTCGTTCATTATCTAGAGCGGCTGTATGAGTTCTGGAAAGAGGCACACAGCTTCATGGACGCGAACGCCACGTTGTGGACTTCGATGAACTGGCCCCAATTCTGGGCAGTGCAGATTCTGCTGATTACTTTGATCTTCGTGTATTGCGTCTTTTCAGAACTGACGCGCGCATTGGGTCGTGATCGACTGAAAAGAATGTTCCTCGGCCCGCTGCCACCAGACATCAACAAAGATTTGTAAGAAGGGAAGAGGCTAGGGCGTAGCGCCCTAGCCGATAGCAGAGGTTACTTTTTCTTCTTCGCCGGTTTGTCGGCCTTCTCTGATTTCTTGGCCTTTTCAGGCTTGCTATCAGCTTTCTTGGTGGCTTTCTTATCGGCCTTCTTATCGGCTTTTTTCGGTTCGGCGTCTTTTTTCTTGTCTTTCTTATCGGAAGATTTCGAAAGCGCCGAGGCTGCCGCGGATTTCTTTTCCGGTGACGACTTCTTGTCCTTCAAGTCCTTGCTGGCCTTGGAAGCTTCACCTTTGCTTTTCTTATCGTCTTTAGCCACGTTGATCACCTCTCGGAGCATGCCGGTATTGGCAGATTGCCTGTGGGAATACTCACAAGCTGATCATTAGGCGAGCGCGTTCTGAAGCGGTTCAAATTTTATTGACGCGTCGCGACAGGCTGCCGGCAGGAGAAGATCAGGCGCTCAGTTTCAATGTTTGTGACTGTGTTTATTCGTGTGCTTGTGGTCATGACCGGAGTGATGGTCGTTATCGTCAGCCAGGTTATTGCCCACTGCACCGCCGGCTGCTCCGCCCAATCCCGCGCCGATCAGGCCACCTGTTGATCCGCCCAGACTGGCGCCAACGACCTGGCCACCCGCGGCGCCAATACCGCCGCCAATCGCCGCTTCAGTTTTCTTGCCGCTTTTTGCACTGATTGCACCCCCGGTCGCGCCGCCAACCCCTGCACCTATCAACGCGCCAGTGCTTCCTCCGACCGACTGACCGACAACACTTCCAAGCGCACCACCGAGACCTCCGCCCAGTGCTGTGTTGGTGGTTTCACCGGCGACGGCGTAATGAGCAACAAACAGACTTAATGCTGCAACCGATAATGATTTGCGCATCGAACTCACCTCCCGCTATTCAAATAAGCAGGAAAGTCTGTTGGCCCGAGCTAGTCAGGTCAATGCGCATTCGGCCGTGCATTAATCTGGGTCAAGCAATTGCCGGGTAGGGGTACCGTTTATCGCGTAAGCCGTCAGATTCGTAGTGCGATTTTTCAAGATCGACGGGGTGCGTATTTCGAGTTTCAAGATGATTTTCTGTGGCAAAAGCGGTCGTTGATGAGTGACTGCTTTCGGCCATTAGCTGCCGCTCACGAACACCTGCTTTTCGGCCAGAAGCGGAAGTTTCTTGTTTATTTCAAAGTACCTTGGCATTGCTCGAGCCCTCTCTCATTTCGTTTCTCGACTACGCTTCCGGCTGGAGGTAACTCGCACTTTCCTTCATGCAATCTCGATTACCTGGTCGACAAGCTTCGCCGGTATTGCCGCTTTTTTTTAATCGCAGTCGATGGGAAATTAAAGGACAGAGCCAATGACAGCCATGAGAACAATTTTGATCTGTAGCACGCTATTAGGGACATCAATCGCGCACGCGGGGCTGCAGGTCACTCCCGACAGCTACGCTCGGGCAGAAGTGGACGAATCTTATAAAAATATCGTCAAAGATGTGGGGTCGAACGCCTTTCGCCACGACAGGGCGGTTATGCCCTTGGACAAGCAGCCTGCGGTAACCATGAACCGTGACACGGTGTATTCATTTGGTGTGTTTTACGTGCCCGAGGGTACAACCATCACCTTACCGAAATCAGCTGACAATCGTTATCAGTCGGCCATGATCATGCAAAACGACGACTTCACCGATCAGGTTTTTTATGCGCCGGGGACATTCGAGATCAAATCGAAAACCGAGTTTGCTGCGGTGGTCATGCGTACGCAGATCAATCCTAACGACCCTGGCGACACCCAAAACGTCAAAACGCTTCAGGATGGCATCAAGGTCAACTGGCCAAAAGGCACGGTGCCGAAAGAATACAAAATCGTCGACTGGGATGAAGCCAGCCGCATGAAGCTGCGTTCCGAGTATCAAAAAGAAGCCGCCAAGCTGACTAACTTCAACGACACATCAGGAGCTCGCGGGGTCATCAAACCGGAAATGCTTCGACTGAGTGCATCAGTAGCACTCGGGCTTCTTCCGGCAAAAGATGCCGTGTACCTCTACCGAGATTACGGCTTAAGTGGCGATAAATGCTACAAAGCAACCTATGGCAAACCCGACTTCCTGGAAGGTGGATTCTTTTCCTTCACAATGTATGGAGCCGATAAATACCTGAAAAGTGAAGACTCCAACATTAACAATCGCGCCATGCACTTCAACGAGGACGGCACCTTTACAGTGCACTATGGGCCGAAGGAGAAATGTGGGGAGGTGACTAACTGGCTGCCAACACCGGGTGATAATTGGTATCTCGGTATGCGAATCTATCGTCCAGGAGAAAGTGTCATCAGCGGTAAATACACCATACCGGAACCGACTGCTGTCAATTAGGCGGTACCGCTCCAGAGCTGAAAGCTCTGCAAACCCATTAATAAGCTTTGGCCAACGGGAGTGACACCCGCTGGCCAAAGTGTTTTTCAGCGTGGGAACAACAGGGTGATGGCGAAACGAAAACCCCAACCTTGTGGGCCATCGTCAGGGCTGTCGAGCCAGTACCGTGGCCCCGCTTGCACCGTCAGTGGCTGACCGCCGATTTTCAGCAATTGCGTAACCGTCAGATTGACCGGCACTGACCATTCGCGTGATTGCCAGTTGTAGGTTGATTCTGTGTTCACGCCCCACGTAGTTAGGGTACTGGTGGTGTAGGACAGGAAAGGTTGTAGGAAGGTCTGATTGACCTTGTCCTTGTCATCCGGTGGACTGCCATCCAGTCCCCAGATGTGATTGGCGAGGATGCCATGCGTCCAGCCATTTTCCTGCTTAAGGGCAACTGCTGTCGGGCCAATCCCCCATTGCTCGCTGCCGAGTAATTCATCACTGCCCGTGGGAATCAATATTGCTGGGCCGACTCCGAGTATCCAGCCACTTTCAGTGGGTTGTTTGGGCGAGAAGAAAAAGCTCTGCGTGATATCACCGACACCGGATTTGTCTGCCGCGCCATTGGGTGCCAAGCCGTGCTGATCGATGACGGGAAGGATTGTTCGGGAAATCAGGTTCCAGTCATCGTTAAGCGTAAACGGCAGCACGGGTTGAATATTGGTGACGCTGTGCATGCCGTCACCGGTCGGGCCCATCTTCTGATCCCAGTTGTACTGCACCGGCAGGCTGTACATCGCTGCGACCGGATTGAGCGCTTTCTTGGCCAACTCTGCTGAGTCCTCAGCATGGACACCTGATACGAACCCAAGCGCCACGAACAGCGTCGCTCCCATGTGCCTGCAATGCTTGTTAGTCACCATACTTCGTCACCCTTAGTTCGATGATCAATGAGTGACAGGTTTTGGTTCTGGCAATTTGTACTCGTTGTTTTGAACCGATTTGTCGGGCATGTAAACGCGGAAAGCCAACGTCCAGTTGTCTGTGGGGGCGATCAGCAGGTTTTTAGCATCTTTGCCACAGCTTTCTGGGTTGCCAAAGTGCAGGGAGAAGGTCTTGCCATCCTTGTTGGGCACGATCTCGTGGTTCGAAAGGCTGGAACCCTCTTCGGTGTGCAGGTATAGATCGTCACCGTAAATAGTCATCGAATAAAAGCCCAACTGCGGGTTGGCCATGCCAGGCACTGGGTAGTTCGCGGTGTAGCAGGTGTCCTTCTTTACCTTGTACGACTTGAAGGAATACCAAGCATGCTGGTCGGGCAATAGCCCGGTTGCCACTGCCACACCGACGTTGATGTCATCCTGCGGGATCGTGCCGCGAGCCCCCATGGTTTTGCTCACGCCACGGGTGTCGGCCACCTTCACGTAGTGCGCTTTCACCTGCTTCAGTTGTTCCTGGTTCCAGTCAATGGCCTTAAAGGCTTTGGGCGTGTACCCAGTCGGAAAGCTGACCTTGTACTCATCCTGGATGGCATTGGCCTTTGCCACGTCTGCTGGATCATTCGGGTTCACCTGAGTGCGGATATTGACCACGACGAAATCAGTGACGGTTTTCGGGTCGATGGTGTATTCACCCCCGCCGTAATAGACGTTGTCGGTGACATGGTCATGCTGCATGACGTGCACCGAGGTGTAACGGCCATCGCCCTTGGGCACATGAATGGTGGCGCCGTGCGACGCATCGATGATGGCGAAGGAGTACAGCGTATCGCGATTCATCAGAACCGCCGGCTGCTTGTCGAGCTCCATGGGTTTGCGGTGGTTGTAGAACTTGTTCGTCGCGCCCAGTTTCACCTCGTTTTGCATCGACTCATCCAGTACGGCAAAGGCGAAATTTTCTCGGGTAACCGCAACGTTCTTTTCGTTGACCAGAGATGACTCCAGCTTTCGGGCCGCCTCCAGGCTGAGCAAAGGTGTTTGGGCGTCGGTTTGAGCAGCATGGATATTTGTCGCCAGTACGCTCAACAAGACCGCAGCGGGTGTGAGTAACTTCATCGAGTCCTTCCTTGAAAAAATTCAGGGGGGCAGTAAATGGAAAGCGTAGATACCTGTTCTTTTCCCGTGAGATCGTTAATTCACTTTGACTACATCGTCCGGCTTCCAAGTTTGGTCGTAGAACGCGTCTTCCGCCCCATACAGGCGCAAAGCGACGAGGAAGTTACGGCCAGGGATGGTCTGAATGAATGCGGTATCTGCAATATCAGCGGGTTTTTCAGGCGCAAACCAGATTTCGATGGAGCCATCCGGCTGCTTGGGAATGTCGTAATAACCGTTGGTAGACGGCATCAGCTGCTTGGTTTCCGGCATGGTTCCGTCGGTGATGTTGTAGGCAGTAACGGCCCAAAACAGCGCCGCTGGTGCGTTTGGCGGGAGTCGCAACTTATATGTGCTCGCGCCCTCCAGAAACTTGCCGTCCTTGTCGCGCGCAGTGAACGGGTACTTGGAACCGGCACCCGTGGTGTGCATCACCATCGCAGGGGCTGATGAATAGGCGAACTGGAAGAAGTTGGCGCGCTGACTCACGTCCAGGTAGCTGTCCTGCATCCACTCCGCTGTGCCGCCCGCCCAGGTATTTTCGTACTGGCGATCCTTGTAGTAGAGATTGCGCTTGTCCTCGCGGCCCAATTGACGGTTCGCAAGTATCATTTTCGGCGCAGTCTCTACCGCTTTTTTCAACAGAGCCTTTTGATTTTCGGACGGGTTGAATGGCTCGCCTTTTATAATGCCGATTGAGGCCAGCACACCGCGCAACTCCGGATCAATAGCCTCCACCGGCTCGTAGTCGACGAACGCTTTCAGTTTGCTCCAGTATTCGTTGTCCGTCGGGTACATCATGTTCAACGACTTGCCACTAGCGTCGGGGAATTCCATGGGCTTGACGTCCTTTTCAGTCATCGCCAGCGGATAGACGCGGGTACTTTCAGCCGCCTTGACCGCCGGTGCCGGATCCGGTTTGCCCTCGCCCTTTGCCATGACGGTGCGGAAGAAGAGGAATACGTTATAAGTGCGCGACTTGACCACGAAATAACTCGCCGGTACTGGCCCGTTGTAGTCCGGCGGCAGGGTCAGATACAGGCCACCTCGCGCACGATCCGGCCCAATCGCCCCCACGTCTGTGAGGGTGCGCTGAAAGAAGTCGGTGAACATACCGATGACGTTCGCCGGCGCTTTGACCACTAGCGGCCCGGTCTTCTTCAGATCGAGATAACTCATGGAATAAATCACGTCAGCATTCGGTGTCGGCACCATGGCGCGTGAATCCATACGCTGCTTCCAGATTGGCAGCACGTTGTAGCCGCTTCCGAACGCTTTCTCCGATCCGTCACGCAAGCCAATGACATTGAGCGCTGGCAGCATGGTCATGTAGGCATGCACGGCACGCTGGTAATACAGTTCATCTCGCAGGCTTTCTGCTTCCTTTGGATCGAGCCAGTTACCGTTGTTAATCTGCTTGATCAAAGGTGAAGCCGGTGCAGAATCTGCGGCTTGAGCGAAGGGAATGCTTACTAGCAGCGCAAGGGATATAGCGGACAGTGCCTTGGGTGCATAAATCATTTGTCGACTTCCTTGCTGATAGATGAAACAGCCTCAGTAGACGGAACTGTTAAGAGCGTAAATACAATCGAGACAACAATGAAAAGTCCGAGCCAAAGTTGTTAGGCTCGCTAGCGAATGGGATGACCGCCACTAGCGAGCCTGCATCATTTTACTTTCTTGATAACCGGAGGCTTCCAGCTGCCGTCAAGGATGGCTTGCTCTCCCCAATACGCACGGATGTACAAAGAAATGTTCTCTTTCGGCGAAGGCAACCAATTGGTTTCCTTGTCTTTGCCTGGTGATGCCGGACTGATGTACAGCGTCAGCGAACCATCGGCATTACGCTTCAGATCCTTGTTTTTGGTTCCCAGAGAATAACGTTTGAGCGGGTTGTCGCTGAACAAGTGATGCTGGTTATAAAGTGTCAGTGACCAGAAACCCTGTACCGGTGGCTCTTGCCCTTTGGCGAAGGTAACTTCGTAACTATGGCTACCAACAAGCTGCGCACCGGCGCCATCAAGATCGCTGTAAAAATACTGAGTTTCAGTAGGTCGGTTGTCGAACATGTTCGACTTGGCCGTACCGGTGCGGTTGTAATAGTCCACGCCCCACTGAGCATTGTTGGCGGAGCGGTTCCAGCCATTGCCCGCCGGACGACCATTGTGCTTCCACTGGAAAAACGGCTTGATCACCTCCTGCTCGGTTTGCGTGGCCACGTCTACGATTGCCTGCTTGATCGCAGGATCCTTGGCTGCGGCATCCATCAACTGCCGAAACTGAGCGTAGAGCGCTTCTTCGCCCGGTAGCGGCGGAACCGTCTTCAGTATTTGCGGGAACTCATCAAAGAATTTTTCGGGGACGACCCATTTGGTTTCACCGGCACTGGCAGAGGCAGCATTCGGGTTAGGGATAGTGGGTGATTTTTTCCAGTCAACGGTTTTCATTTTTCCGTCGAAATCACTGAGGGGGTAGAAGACAACCTGGTTGAGTTTCTCCTGAATGGCCTCGCGGTCTTCCGGCGTGCTGTCCATGAACACGCGTGGTATCACGTTGGCCAACGCCGTGGGACTGCGAACAATGGCCTCGACGCCTTCAGGTTTCTCACCCTTCCAATTGGGCCCGACCAACAGATAGAAACCTGGTTTCGTGTTGTACGGCTTACCGACTTCACCGAACTGATCAGTACGCTGGTCATACAGGGCATAGACCCAGAAGCGTTCACCGAAATCCGGCACCTGGGCGATAACAGGTTGCTCGTCCAACGAGAAAAAACCCAAGCCATAAGCCACGTCCTGGTTCGGGCATGTCACGAAAGTCTCCGACGGTACAATGTAATCATGCAACATCGAGACGTAACCGAAGGGTGCTACCGGCAGAATGCCTCCCAGCAGGCCGGGTTTAGGCGCCTTGGTGATGGTCTGGCTGCGGTTGAGCATGTTCACCATCGGCCATCCCCAGACGTAGGCCATACGCGCGATGGTCTTGGCGTACTCGGGGTGCATATTCACATCGCTAGTGGGCTGTGTAAGGCTCTCAGGACTGACTTGAGCTTGATTCTCGGCGTGAATCGTGGGAGCACAAAACGCCAGAACCACCATGGCTGATGTAAGTGCTTTTAAAGCATGGGTCATCGTCGACTTCCTTGCATGGTTTGAAACTGCCGCGACACAGAGTCGAATACAGGAGCAGCCGCTCGCGGCCAATAGCCAGCATTTGCTCGTGTTCCGAGCAATCCGTAGGAGTCTAGATCGCAGGTTTCATATCGCAAGAAAGAGGTCTGATAAATGTTTACTTTTGTCGCTGCTTAGGGTGAAAGCGGTGGGTCATGAGCGGCTGATTTTGGCCGTCTGCTGCCCGTCACAATAGGCAGAAGTCGGCCAGAAGCAGACCGTCATCAACCACCGTTTTTGCCCCATGGCAGACCGATGCAATAGCTCCATGTGACTGTTTATTTGATTGGTTGCGGATCAGGAAACTTCCAAGTGTTTGCGAGTATTTCTTGCCTTGGCCGGTAGAGGCGAACCGTGTAGTTCCAGCCCTTCATAATTGGTAAGCAATTTGTTGGATTCGAGTCGCACCCGCCGAATTGAACGGTGATTGAGCCGTCATCCGATTTTTTACCGGTAAGATTATTCAGGGTGTACGCGTTGGCAGCATTTTTTTCAAAATATCCCTGTGCGTTGTAAACGCTGACAGACCAGAAGCCATCAACAGGCACATTCCTTACGGTAAGGCGGTAGTTCGTTTTTCCGTCGTTGTTAGTAGGGGCGAAGCTCAGATAGGTTGCATCCTTGTCCGGATTGCCCCCCCAGCCCGCAGCGGTGCCCAGCAAATGGTGAACGGGGTCAACTTCCTCTCGTGTGCCGAAAGCTTTCTTGAAATCAGTGATCGTCGATGAGAGAACCAATAGCGCATCACGCACTTTCTTCTGACTGGTTGCCTCCCAGTGAGGAAGCTCCAGAGCACCGGGACTCTTTTGGCTGGCGCTAATCGCGTCCTGCAAAGCGTGGACTTGCTTGATGTCGTCTGGGTTGTTGGGATCTACCAGCGTACGGATAGCGGTGAACACATAACGTGTACCGACATTTTCGCGGGTTAGTGTGTGGGATCCCGCGCCGTAAAAGACATTGGGGGTGTAGTGATCTTGATTGACGACCTGCAACGACATGAAGCGTTTGCCTGGGTCAGGTAGCGTAATGTTCACCGGCCCCGCATCAAGATCGAAGACCCCTGAGGTATAAAGCGTGTCGCGATTGAGGCGAATAACGGTCTGTTTATCAATAGATGCTGGTTCGCGGCGATGATAGAGCTTGCCCAGTCCACCTTCCTTTGCCATGGATTCAATGTACGTGTCCGACTCAGCCCTCACGAAGTTATCGACTGTGACTGGCGTAACTGCTGTGTCTGTCGCCTTCTCTAAGGCATAAACCGGATCAGTCATGGCGGCGGCACCACTGATGAAGAGGGCCAGCATTGCTATCTGCTTCATACGATTCCTTTCAGTTCGCGAGTAAACACGTTCTATTTAGCAGTTACCTGCACCTCTCGACAACACATAGTCGCGATCTGTCGAATGTCCGCTTATGGCCGAAAGCAGCCAGTCGCTGACAGCCAAATTTGGCTGCCAGCTTTTCTTCCTGCCAAAGCGAACCTCGTTCTCAAGGTTGTTGCAGCCCCGACGAGAGTTGCAATGGGTTCGCCTGCTGAACGCTACAAACGCGCCTGCTTACATGGTTCTGCCGATGGCTTGCTCGTAGTAGGAAAGGAAATGCTGCCACTGCGACTCATCCCAGAAAGAATGCCGTCTGAGTTGAGGAATATCGTGACGCGCTGCGCCCATGGCCGTGGCGCGACCGCGAGATTTTTCCAGGTCGAGCAACGCCAGTTCGAAGTCGAAGTCTGCGTCGGTAATCGATGCCTTGATAAAGATGTGCTTGGAACGCATGCAACCGTGCTGCCATTTGCCTGAGTGCATCCGCGCCAGCATTTGCGCTAAACGTTCAAAAAGTCGCTGATGCTGCTCTGTCGTCAACATGCTTGCAGCGCCTTGGCTATACCAGGTATCCAGATCGATGAAGCCACCGAGGTCTTCGGTAACTAAAACACCTTGCCAAGTGCCTTGGACTTTTCTCGCACCGTAAAACACCGGCCGTGGCGCGTTCACGCCCAGTTCCTCGAGCCTGGAAAGGGCAATACCTTCGCGCAGAGCGGTGGGCCGTCCAGTGGGGTAGCGGAGACTGCGAAACAGGTGACCGGTCTGACGCTTCACGAAGAACGTCCTGTTATCGTGAACGATCAGTTGGACGCCGCTGGTGCCGCTCCGGCGCACATTCGGTGGTTCAACCCACGACCCCGACGTACCCCACCAGAATTCAAACTCATCGCGTACCCGGCCCATTGTGTGCTCCATTTATTGTAGAAATCTGTTTGCTTGCGACGGTTGCATTATGGTCGCAATAGCACCTCAGTCTATTGGTGGACGTCAATAGTTCCCCGTCATTCGCAGATGTTAGTGCTTGGTTTTGGCTTTTACGCAACTACGTGGCGAATATGGGCAATGGGGGGATACTCACAAGTCTCAAGACATCACGGAAGGAGTTGCTTGAATGGAGTGCCTGATTCGAATCGCAATGAAAGCGGACGCTGCCGCCATCAGCCAAGTCATCATTGGTACCCTTCGCGAGTCCAATGCTCAGGACTATTCAGCCGAAATCATCAACCAAGTGGAGCGAAGCTTTTCTCCACAAGCAATCCTCTGTTTGATGACGCAGCGTCAGGTGTTCGTCGCCCTACTTGAAAATCGTATTGTTGCAACGGCCAGTCTTGATCAGGACGTTGTTCGAAGTGTGTTTGTCGAGCCGGCTTATCAAGGGAAGGGCATCGGGAGACAGCTGATGAAAAGCATTCAATCAAGCGCCATTGCTGAAGGGCGCAACCTGCTGCGTGTCCCTTCTTCGATCACGGCTGAGGGCTTTTATGCTTCGCTAGGCTTTATAAAAATCCGAGACGCATTTCACGAGTCCGAGCGCACGATCATCATGTCGAAGACGTTGGATGTGTAGCTTGACTGTATGAACTCAAATGACGATCGGTATCACGGCTAAAAAGGCTTGAAGTGGCGACGGCAAGTCGCCACTGAACGAGTTACTCAGTCCGTAACTTCAACCCTGTCCAACGCCCGATTCACCGCCAATTCTCCAAGCATCACCACCTGCGCAATGCCCAGCAACGTCCTGCGAATCGGGCCATCTACCAACCCCGCGACATCGCCCAGCATGATGGGAGCCGAGGCCAGTGATTCGGATGCGTTAACCAGTAATGACTCGGTGTCCGTTTCCGGATTCACCAAAAACATCGTACTCGCCTGATACGGCGCAGCCATGATCGCCGCAGTCGGGTTGAGGTAATGATCGAGCGCACGTTCAGCTGCGTCGTGAAGCTTTCTTGAATCGAGCGATTCGTAAGGTGAGACCGAATCGGTTTGCGGTGGGTTTGGTGTTGGTTTGAACATTGATGAAACTCCACGTGTGTTTAGAGAGCCATCACTCTCGCTACCAAACGAGGGGTGGCGGCCATACGAAGGTTGGTAGACCGGCCCACATGGAAAAAACCGGCGCGCCCGAAGACGCCCTGCGCATGGCCACCATCAAGCAGATGCGAGAAAGCATCTGCGTTAGGTGACGCGATACGCCATGTGGAGTAGCGGGCTACCAAACCCGATCACTGTGTTCAGTGACCGACCCACGATAGAACCCGCGCTCCAGGCGCACAAGCCGGCGGATTCTGGCGTAGTCGTAGGCAAAGGCGCAAGGTGTTGTAGCCTTTCGGGCGTAACGCCGAGTGTCCTTAAACACGACGCGAAAAACGTTAAACACACTCCTACTCAGCCGAACCACAACCCCGTCAAAGCGTCGTAATCTGCCCATTCCGATCCAGCTCATACACCTTGTTCCCCTGCAATTTCTCCTTCAGCCAACGCTCCGCTTTGCCCAGCGGACGTTGCCGCGCCCAGAGCAAATCCACGCCAATCTGCCAGTCCGTATGCGGATACGCCGTGAGCTGCAACTCGACCAATTCACCTTTGGCCAGTTCACGTTGAATCAGCTGCCGGGGCAGGGTGGCCCAGCCGAGTCCGGCGCGCACCATTTCCAGTAACGCCAGATAACTTTCCGCTTGCCACAACTGCGTCGAGCGCAGGTATTCGCTGCTGGGCAGTTTGCTCGCGTGGGCGCTGAAGGCGAGGCGGCGGTGGACGTGCAGGTCGTCGAAGGTGACGTTGTCGAGTTGCGCCAGCGGGTGATTCGGGTGGCAGACGTGCAGCATGATCAGTTTGCCCAGTTGCTGGAACGCCAGTTCCTCTGGGTAGCCCGGTTGGGAGAAGGCGACGCCGAGCACGGCTTGGCCGCTGCTGACCAGTTCGCTGACGTCGCCGTGCACCGGGTGGCGGATGATCAGGTCGACGAAGGGGAAGGCCTGCTCGAAGGCTTTTAGCACCGGCATGATCGGGCCGTACGGCGTTTCGATTGCCAGCGTCAGACTGGGTTCGACGTTGTCCGAGAGGCAGTCGGCGTGGGCTTCGAAGGTCATGCAACGTTCGAGCACGGCTTCGGCCTGGATCAGCAGTTTGTGGCCGCTGGCGGTGAGGGTGGGGCTGCGGCTGCTGCGGTCGAACAGGTCGACGCCAAGATCGGTTTCGAGGTTGGCAATCGCCGCGCTGATGGTCGATTGCGTCTTGCCCAGCTTGCGCCCGGCGGCGGAGAACGAACCGCTTTTGACCACTTGGACGAACATCAACAGTTGATCGAGTGAGAAGCGCAAGCAGTGAACTCCCGGGTCGAAGAAGAGGGGTGAAACTGCGTCATCAATAACCGATTTCGCCGCGTTCGCGCCATCGAAAAAAGCGATGGTTGCTAATTTGTTTCATCGCTATAAACGTTCAACTATGGCCCCGCGTCAAACGATCTCCGGGGCGGTTCTACCCTTCAAACGCCCCTGAGAATGCCCGCGATCTCAACAAATGCCGCACCTTCAGGAGCGTGTGAAATGACCACACAACGCATTCATCCGGTGGACGAGGTTTTGCCGCTGCGACAGTTGTTCACGTTTGGCTTGCAGCATGTTTTGGTGATGTACGCGGGGGCGGTGGCGGTGCCGCTGATTCTCGGCAGTGCGATGGGGCTGACCTCGGCGCAGGTCGTGTTGCTGATCAACGCCAACCTGCTGACCTCCGGTGTGGCAACGTTGATTCAGACTTTGGGCTTCTGGAAATTCGGCGCGCGTTTGCCGCTGATTCAGGGCTGCTCGTTTATTGCGCTGGCGCCGATGATCATGATCGGCAAGGAGTTCGGGCTCAGCCAGATTTTCGGTGCGGTGATCGCGGCGGGGTTTATTACCATCGCGCTGGCGCCGGTGTTCAGCCGACTGCTGCGCTTCTTTCCGCCGGTGGTGATTGGCAGTTTGATCACCATTATCGGTATCTCGCTGATGCCAGCGGCGGCGATCTGGTTGGGCGGTGGCAATCCTGATTCAGCGGATTTCGGCAACCCCGCCAATCTGTTGCTGGGCCTGGCCACGGTCAGCGTGACGCTGGTGATCTACGCCAAATTCAAGGGATTCCTCGGCAACCTCAGCGTGCTGATCGGCTTATTCGTCGGCAGCCTGATCGCGGCGGCGTGCGGCATGACCCACTTCAGTAAGGTGAGCGAAGCGGCGTGGTTCGAACTGAGTGCGCCGATGGCATTTGGTGCGCCGGAATTTTCGCCGGTGCCGATTCTGATCATGACTCTGGCGATGCTGGTGATCATGGCCGAGACCACCGGCAACTGCCTGGCGATCGGCAAATTGACCGGCAAACCAACCACACAGCAGACCCTCGGCAACGCGTTCCGCGCCGATGGTTTGTCGACCATGCTCGGCGGCTTGTTCAACAGTTTTCCGTACAACGCCTTCACGCAAAACACCGGTTTGATTGCGCTTTCCAACGTGAAGAGCCGCTTCGTCGTTGCGGCGGCCGGGGCAATCATGGTGCTGATGGGCTTGTTCCCGAAGCTCGGCGCGTTGATCGCGGCGGTGCCGACACCGGTGCTCGGTGGCTGCGCGATCGTGATGTTCGGCATGACCACGGTGGCGGGTATTCAGGAGCTGTCGCGGGTGCAATTCGAGGGCACTCGCAACGGCATCATCGTCGCCGTGTCGGTGAGTGTCGGCGTGCTGCCGATGTCCTTTCCGGCGCTGTTCGAACACGTCGGCCCGACGCTGAAACTGGTGCTCGACAGCGGCATTTTTCTCGGTGCGATCACCGCCATCGTGCTCAATATTCTGCTCAACAATGAAAAAAAATCGACCGAAACCATCGGCGCTGCATCGGCTGAATTGGCCGACTGACATTTTGTTTTCCACTGCCCAGGAGTTACCCATGAATCAATTCACTCAGCTCATTCCAGCAGGCGTCAGCGATCTCGATCTGGCGTTGCTGCGCCAGACCATCGCCTTGTCCGAGGCCTCGAAACAGCGTGGCCGCCACCCGTTTGCTGCGTTGGTCGCCGACCGCAACGGCAAAGTGATCGTCGAAGCGGGGAACAACTCGATGCCGCCGGAAGGCGATCCGACTCAGCATGCGGAACTGGTTGCGGCGGCTGCTGCGGCCAGGTTGCTGACGCCGCAAGAGCTGGAACTGTGCACGCTGTACACCAGCGCCGAACCTTGCTGCATGTGCGCTGGCGCGGTGTATTGGACGGGCATCGGTCGTGTGGTTTATGCATTGTCGGAGCACGCGTTATTGGGACTGACGGGTGACCATCCGGAGAACCCGACGTTCTCGCTGCCGTGCCGTGAGGTGTTTGCCAAGGGGCAGCGCAAGGTCAGTGTATTGGGGCCGATGCTGGAGGGAGAGGCGGCTGAGCCGCATAAGGGCTTCTGGTCGTAACGATGGATCACTGCATTCCCGTCGGGAATGCAGTGCATGAAATCATTGAATTTCTCTTGTCACACTGGCCGGCGTAATTTGCGGAAAAAGGACATGGAGACCTGCCAGTGAAATCATCCTCATCTGAAAAATTCGACAACTCCCGCGCCAGTGAATACGCGAAGCAAAGCCGCATCGCTTTGGCCGGTTATGACGCCTGCCATGATCTGGCTGCGTGCATGCTGGCCGCCAGTCTTGGCCAATCACGCCCGGCGAAAATTCTAGTGGTCGGCGCTGGCGGTACCGCACAGGAAATCATTGCGATGGCGGCACTGGAGCCGGACTGGCATTTCACTGCAGTCGATCCTTCCGAGCCGATGCTGGACGCCGCCGTGCAACAGCTACAGGCAAACGATGTGCTGCACAGAACCGAGATTCATCTTGGTCATGTCGATGATTTGCCGGCGGACGAATCCTTTGATGCGGCCACGCTCATCGGTGTGCTGCATCACCTGAATGGCGACGAGGCCAAATGCGAAATTTTGCGATCGATTGAGGCTCGGCTCAAACCCGGCGCACCGCTGATTGTGGCCGGCAATCATTACGCCTACAAAAGCCAACCGTTGATGCTGCAAGCGTGGGGCCAGCGCTGGCGGCAGCAGGGTGCCAGTGCGGAGGAGGTGAGCGCAAAACTGGGGAAAATTCTTCAGGGGGCTGATCCGCCGCACTCTGAGGCGGCGGTTCAGGCGTTGTTGCAGGAGGCGGGTTTTGCTCAGGCGACGCGATTTTTCAGCAGTTTATTCTGGGGGGCATGGTTGACGGTTAAGGAAGAGCAACCGCGAACCTTCGAAAAGCGCGCCGATTAAACCGTAAACCGCGATACCACTTTGCTCAATCCGATCGCCAGCTTCGACAGTTCATTGCTGGCAATCGAGGTTTGATCAGCCGCCGATGTGCTTTGAATCGACAAATCCTTGATGCTCATCAAATTCTGATCTACGGATCGGGCAACGTGTGCCTGCTGCTCGGACGCCGTGGCGATCAACAGGTTGCGTTCGTTGATGTCAGCCACCGCAGCGGAGATATCGCGGATCGCCTGACCTGCTTGACGGGCAATTTCCAGGGTTCTGATGGCTTCGGCGCTGCTCTGCTGCATCGACAACACGGACTTGTCCGAGCCGGCGAGGATGCCGCTCATCATTTGCTCGATTTCTTGAGTCGATTCCTGTGTGCGGTGAGCCAAGGCTCTGACTTCATCGGCGACCACGGCAAAACCCCGGCCTTGTTCGCCCGCGCGCGCGGCTTCAATCGCGGCGTTCAAGGCCAGCAGATTGGTCTGCTCGGCAATCGCCCGGATCACGTCCAGCACCTTTCTGATGCCTTGGGTTTGCTGTGCCAATTGCTCAAGGTCGTTGCTCGTCTGACCGACCGCACCGGCGAGGTTCTCAATCGACGAAATGGTCTGCGAGACCCGATCCAGACCGGTCTGTGCGGCTGTGCCGGATTGCTGAGTGGACTTGGAGGCCGACACGGCATTGCGCGCAACATCTTCCACCGCCACGGTCATCTCGTTGACGGCCGTTGCTGCTTGTTCGGTCTCGACGTTCTGGCGTTGTATGCCGCTTTTCGACTCTTCGGTGATCGCACTCATTTCTTCAGCCGCCGAGGCCAGCAACGAAGAGGATTCGGAGATGTGATTGATCGTGCTTTTGAGGTTGCTCAGCATGGTCGCGGCTGACTGTTGCAGCGCCGTGAGTTCATCCGCGCCTGACACTTCCACGTTGCCGCGCAGATCGCCTTCGGCAATTTTCTGATTGACGTTCAGCAGTGCCTGCATCGGCAATACGATGCTACGGGTAAAGAAGATGGCGATCGACACCGTGAGTGCCAAGCCAATGATGATGATCGCGATCACCCACATCTGACCGCTTTCAAACGCAGCGCGTGCGGCGACGCCCGATGTGGCAGCGCCAGCGGTGTTAACGCCGGCCAACGTATCGATACCGTCCATCAAATCCACCGCTAAAGGAGCGGTGACGGCGCGTATATAGGCAAAAGAGTCTGCCTGGGATTGCTTGTCCGCCTGCGCCAGCAAGACTTCGACTTTGTCGTGGTAGTTTTTTACCAGCGCCTGGACTTTCTCGTATTTTTCGCGCTCGGCCGGCGAAGAAACATTGGGGTCATAGTTACGGGTCACTTCATCGAGTTTGTTTTCCAACTCGATGACTTTGGCGCGGGACTCGCCGTTATCGTTCGCCCCTTGAACAATGAAGTTTGTCAGCGCAAGGCGGACGTTGTAGGCGGTCGACTTTATCAACGCAGACGCCTGAATGCTCGGCAGCCAGTCGACTTCCAGCCTTTTTGCCTGCGCGCCAATGACCGACATTTTCCAGGCGGACAGACCGCCCATGCACATCAACAAGAGGCTGATCACCCCAAAGCAAAGGGTGGCGCGTGCGCTTAGCCGTATGCGTCTGATCATCATTTTTTTAGAGATCCAGTATAAATTGACAGTTTCCATGGCCCGCGATCGGCCGAGGGTGGGGTAGGTTAGCTACGCACCCACGTTAGCGGCCCACGGAAGCCAGAAACATCAGGTAAACCCTAAAAACAGCTGCGATCGATACTCGTGCCGGCCATCCGCCGGGCACGGTCACGCCTGCCGATCGCGGCCTCGTGTGGCATTCGACTTCTGATCTATAGTCACTGAACCGGCCACCGGACTCGGCCAGGACGACCCGCAGGAGCGCGAGAATTGATCACTCGACTGCAAGCCCTCAAGTTGATGCAACTGGTCATCGCCTTGCCGGCCTATACCGTGCCCACCTGCACGACGATCGCCGCAACACTGTTTTTCGTCTTCGCCGTGCCGTTCAGCTTTGTCACTTCGCTGCCGCCGAGCGCTTTTCTACAGACACTGCCGTGGGTGACGCTGTTGCTGTTTATGCAGTGGGCCTGCTGGAGCATTTTTGCTGACGTGCTGGAAGACATTCCGAGCGTGCGTCATTTGACGTTATTGGTGTTTGGGCTGTTGCTGACGCTGTTCTTCGGCGCGTTCGCCTGGTGGCTGTTTGACGATCACATTCTCGGACTGATGTGCGGCACGCAGGGGATGGCGGCGGGTGTGCTGTTGGTGATCAATTTGCTGCGTAAACGGTTTCAGACGGGTCAGCCCTGAAACCCCGACATCACGATATTCGCTTCAATCTTCTTGCCCATGCTGATGCGCGGTTCGATCGAATAACCCAACGCTTCATAAAAAGCCGCCACGCTCGCATTGGCGCTGATGATCTGCAGATTGATCTTCATGCAGCCGCGCGCAATCAGCGCGTCCTCGGCGTGACGAACCAGTTTGGCTCCCAAGCCTTCTCGACGATGTGCGGGGTGCACCGCCACCGAGTACAACCAACCGCGGTGGCCATCGTACCCGCCCATAACCGTGCCGATGACTTCTTCATCTCGTAGAGCCACGAAAAACAGCTCATCGGCGACGGCGAGTTTTTTGTCGATGGCGAGGCTGGGAGTGTTATGGGCGGTTTCGTAACCGAAGACGGTTTCCCATAACGCTATTACCGCGTGTCGGTGGTGGTTGTTTGAATAGTTGGCAATGACGTCCATGGCGCGGCTCTTGAGTTGAATGAGCTGACGCTAGCGCTCTGTGGTTTGTGTGTCCAGGGGGCTTCAGATTGGATGGATGACAAAATTATCTGCAAAAAGCCGCATACATCATTGATGTCCACCTACGCTAAGACCGTTCAGGCCATTGCGATCGTCGTGCAGCAGCGATCGCAGGCTTGCGATTGCAACCCATTGGTACAGGCGGAACCTGACCTGAGTGGTTTATTTCCTGGAAACTCCGGAAATCAATGATCAAGTCAGGTAGGGCCGTTTGAAATCCGGCGCAGTGAGATGATCCCAGACCAGATTTACTCGCATATCCGTATCGTCCTCAGCATCATCCTGGGGCTGGGTATATCGACGTTACTCTAGGGGATCGCTTCGATCATCGAACACCCGCGCCAATTTGGATGGTCGTGGATACACATGAGCTGGGTGGTCTGGGCGCTCATTTCAATCATGACGTTCTGGTGGTGGGAGTTTCGTCTTACGCAGGTGCCGGTGTGGACGTTCGAGTCCTATTTTTTCATTGTTTGCTATTGCGCCCTTTATTTCATGGTGTCGACGATGCTGTTTCCGTCAGACGTGAGAGAGTTCGGCAGCTACGAAAACTACCTGCTCGAGCGACGTGCCTGGTTCTTCGGGCTCATCGCGCTTATCACGGCCATGGATCTCATCGACACCTCCCTCAAAGGCAACGCCCGCTGGCATACGCTCGGAGCGGCGTATACCGCCCACACCGTCATCATGCTCGGCATCGTGTTGATTGGCATCACACAGAAACGGCGTCGAGTACAACTGACACTCGCGCTGTTTACCCTGATCTATCAGGTAGGCTACTTTGTCGTGGAGTACTTCACTCTTTTAGCGGACTGAGTGTTAAGAACAGCCGTAGTCGCGCAATGGGATTTTTCCCTGACCGAGCCGATTGGAGTGACGTTTCTGGCCGAATTGCTACCGGCGACAATGCCCCAAAACATTCGCCACCATTTCATCCGCACCACGCGCCCCATCAACCCGTAAAACCGGAATCGTTTGCCTGCTCAACCACGCCTCATGCCACGCTCGATTACGCCCTGAAAAATTCGGATCGTCATACTGCGAAGCCCATTCTCGGAAAGCCACATGTATCTCATGCATGTCGCCCCCTGGGGCGATCCGGTCGCCAAATCGCTCCCTTTCACGCGCGGCCAGACGCTCAAGGCGAACAGGCGTTGGTGTCGCAACGAAGACGATCAAATCAGCGTGGGTGATCAGCGCATCGCCCCAGCCCATACAAGAGCCGGTCAGCACCCAGTTGTCGGCGCCCAGTTCCTGCTGCATCAACGAAACGCGTTCTTCAGGCGGCCGCTTTGTTGTGAATGGCGGGTTGGTGGGCGCCCAGTAAAAATCATCGACATCGACATGTTTTAAATCGAGCGAGGGCGCGAGGTTGGCACCCAAGGTCGACACGCCTGCGCACGAAGCACCTGTAATGTATATCCGCAATTTTTCCTCCGTGAATACTGTTCGATAGTCCGTCTTATCCAGCCATGCGGGGGCTGACGGCGAGCAGGATATCAGGGTAGCGCGGCTTGAATCCTCGATGAATTTGGAAAGTAGCTAAGAAAGTTAGCTATAGGTTAACGTCCCCGACTCGTCACGATCAGCCCTGAATTCCGGACAGGATTACGCATGAGCGCACCCTCAACGCCAGTCGTAGATCCACGCAGCCTGCAAATTGCCAGGGATGTCGTCGGCCAGCAGCTACAACAAATCGCCATTCTGACGCGCAACGATGTGCGCGGCGCCGGTCGTACGGTGATTCAGCGCATGGGCATTGAGGCGCTGATCCGGGCGAACTGAGTCGTCACGACGATCATGCCCAAGCGTTCGCGGCCTACGAAAAACTGATGCGCCCCTACGTCAATCAGGCGCAAAGCGTGCCCAAGTTCGCGCCCCGACTGGCCTCGCCACATTCGCGGCTTGGCATCGGCCTCGGTCACGCGGTATTAAGGCTGGCCACCGCACCGGGTTTCAAGACGGTATTTGGCAAAATTCTTTCACCGAAAGCAGACGCGATCGAGCTGCCGCGTTATGAAGGTCAACAAGGCGCGTAGCGTCTACTTCGATATAGATTCAATGGATGGTATACGAGCATATGGACATGAAATCAGTCTTCATCGCTGCGCTGAGCGTTTTATCGCTGGCTCAAACATCGCCGTCTCTGGCGGACAACAGCAACGGAAAAAACCTCTTCGTGCAGCGCTGTGCGATGTGTCACGGCGCTGATATCAAAGGTACAGGGCCGCTGGCGCATAAAAGCAATCCGCCGACGCCGGATCTGACAACAGCCGCTTTCAAGCAACGGCTGAGCGATTACCCGGGCGTCATTGTGTCGTCAATCATCCTGCGTCCCAATGGAGACTTGATCCCAAGAACGTTGCGTGAGAACGGCGTGAAAGTGCCGCCGCATGCCTGGAGTGTTGAGGATTTTCGTGATTTGAATCAGTACATGAAAAGTGTCATTTCAAAACGTTGAGGGCTGCGGATCAGGGCCTGCTGCGCGCAGCCCAAACATTCAGTGACCACTTCGGCAGACTTGCGCTATCTTCCCTGCGACTCACCTGCAAAGGGTGATTCCCGCAAGTAAGGATGCTTTATGACTCAACTGCCGCAACGCCTCAATCTGTTCGCGCTGAGCTTGATGGGGGCGCTGGCCACCACCTGTGTTCTGGCCCCGCAAAGTTTCGCGAGCGAAGGCTCCGTCAGCGGCCCGGTCGCCAACACCAAGGTCACCGAGCCATACGTGCGCATGATGGCCCGTGAGGCGTATTTCTGGGGTTGGCCGATGGCCAATATTTTCAACCGTCGCCAAGCGTTCAAGGATCTCCCTGAACCTGGCTTGATGGGCGGAATTGTTCCGGTCGCGCCAATCAATCGACTGTCGATGCTCAGCGATTACATCGATCCGGCCGAGCGCCTGGTGGCGTGTCCGAATCAGGACGTGGTCTACGGCGCGGGCAGCATCGCGCTGGATCTGGAGCCGGTGGTGTTGCAGGTGCCGGATTTTGGCAGCCGTTTCTGGGTGTACCAAGTGGTGGATTTGCGTTCTGACAGCTTTGCCGAGCTCGGCAAAATGTATGACACCAAACCCGGTTTCTACCTGCTGGTGGGCCCTGACTGGAAGGGCGAAGTCCCGGCCGGGATCACCAAGGTCTTCCGCTCGCGCACCAACACCGGATTCGTGATTCCCCGGGTGTTCCAGGACGATAGCGCTGTCGATCGCGCGGCCATTCAGCCATCGTTGTCGGGCGTCGACATGTACCCGCTGTCGCAATTCGACGGCAAGGTCAAACACCGCGATTGGGCAAAACTGCCGAAATTCCCGGCGCAGGCCGCCGGCAGTGGCGAAACCAAATGGGTGATGCCAGAGAAGTTCTTCGACGAGTTGCCCGCGCTGCTCAAGGACGCCAAACCGTTGCCGGGCGAAGAAGCTCGCTACGCACAAATGGCCGCACTGGCCGCCATTGCCAAGGCCGATCCTCAGCTCAAAGCCGCGATGATCGATGAAGCGAAAAAAGCCGATAGCGAAGTCATCGACCCGCTGTTGCAGTTCCGTAATTACGGCCTGCAACTGACGGATCACTGGAGCACCATCAGCAACGGCGCCGCGTTCGGCACCGACTATTTCAGCCGTACCGCCGTCGCGCGCTCGAATATCTTCGTCAACCAGCAGAAAGAAACCAAGTACTTCTATCAGGATCTGGACAAGACCGGCACGCGCCTCAACGGGCAAAACAGCTACACCGTGACCTTCGCCAAAGGGCAACTGCCACCGGTCAAAGGCTTCTGGTCGCTGACCCTGTACAACGAACAGCACTTCTTCTCGCTGAACGACCTCAAGCGCTATTCCATCGGCACCAAAAACAAATCCCTGCAAGCCAATGCTGACGGCTCGCTAACGATTTACGTGCAAAGCGACTCGCCGGGCAAGGACAAGGAAACCAATTGGCTGCCGACGCCTGAAGGTGCGGATTTCTCGCTCTACATTCGCGCGTACTGGCCTGAGCCGGCTGCGCTGAACGGCCAATGGGTGCCGCCCGCTGTTGTCAAAGCCAATTGATCGAGACAAGGACGTTTACGATGAACACGTTTGCAAAATCACTGACGGCGCTGAGCCTGGCCGCATCGATCAGCGCCAGCGCCCAGGCCGCCAGCCATTACCAGCAATTGGCCGACCTGCCGTTCGCTGGCGGTTACCCGACGCTCGAAGGCGTGGCGCAGCTGCAGAACGAATTGCTCTTCCAGCGCGCTGTGCAGTCGTACATCTGGGCTCTGCCGGCGTTGAACATGTACGCCATGAAAGAGGGCTCGGAGAAAGCTTTCGGCGCCGGTTACAACGTGCTGCCGATCTGGAAGGATCGCCTCAACGCCAAGACCCGCGTGACCACGCCCAACTCCGACGTGATCTACGCCATGGGCTATCTGGATCTCAAGCAGGACGGCCCGATGGTGATCGAAGTGCCGCCGGGTTTGCAGGGCATTCTGGATGACTTCTTCCAGCGGCCGATTTGCTCCGAGGGCCAGATTGAAGGCCGCCAGTGGTGTGGCGATGTCGGTCTGCCGGGGCCGGACAAAGGGCAGGGCGCCAAATACCTGGTGCTACCGCCGGATTTCAAGGGCGAGGTACCGCCGGGCTATCTGACGTATCGCTCGCGAACGTACGGCGTGTTCGTGTTCTGGCGTGGCTTCTTCAAAGATCCTAAACAGCTCGATGCGCCGGTCGCGGTCATGGAGAAAACCCGCATCTATCCGTTGGGTAAACAGGCCACGGCCAAAGCGATGGTGTTCCCCAACGCCTCGAACACCCCGGTCAACATGCTGTACCCCACCGATGGCAGCGCTTTCGACATGCTGTCGCGGTTTATCGAACACGAATACGTCGACCCGCAGGACATGGAAATGCGTGGCATGCTCGCCGCACTGGGCATCATCAAGGGCAAGCCGTTCCAGCCCGACAAGGCCAGCCGTGACCTGCTCGACAAAGCGGCGAAAACCGCCAGCAAGATCGGCCATGCGATCTCTTACACGCCGCAGACGATTGTCGCCAACGGCACGTGGTACCCGGATCGCAAGTGGCTGAATGTATTCCCCGGCAACGCGACGTTTACCGCCGACACGTTCAACTACATCGACCCGCGCACCGGCTTCTTCACCAACGCCTATTCCGCCAGCCCGGGCATGGCCGTGAACATGGAAAACGTCGGCGCCAAGTACCCGGCCACGTTCGTCGATGCCAAGGGTGAATTCCTTTCCGGCAGCAACAGCTACACTTTGAACCTGCCCAAAGGTATCCCCGCAGCCTTGTTCTGGTCGGTCACCGCGTACGACTCGATCACCGCGTCCGGCCTGGACAACGGCCAGCCGTTTCCATCGATCAATACTATGGACAAACCGGTCGCCAATGCCGATGGTTCGATCGATGTGCATTTCGGCCCGGACTCGCCCGGCGCCGGTAAAAACTGGATCAAAACCCTGCCGGGCGAAGGCTACTTCGTGATTCTGCGCCTGTACGGCCCGACCAAAGCGTTCTTCGACAAAGTGTGGAAGCCGGGGGATTTGCACAAGCAATGATTTGAGAGGTTCTTGAGCGGCATGGGAGCCTCAGCGTCCTCATGCCCTCAATACGCTTGCCGACGGCGCCCGTCGCAATGGAAACTTGATCCCCGCAACGTCGCAAGAAATCGTTGAACAGGACACCCCGGTGATCAGAAACATTACGGACATGGATTTACGCCTGCTGCGGATTTTCGCCATCGTGGTGAAGTGCGGTGGTTTCACCGCTGCGCAAGCTGAGCTGAACATGAGTCAGTCGAACATCAGCACGCATATTTCCAGTCTGGAAAAACGTTTGGGCTACCGGATTTGCGAGCGCGGCAAGGGTGGTTTTCGCTTGACCGAAAAAGGTCAGCGGATTCTCAAGGCGTCAGCGGCGCTGTTTGGTGCGGTGGATGCCTTCCGTGATGAGGCGCAGGATTTATCCGGGCGTCTGGTGGGGGATCTGTATCTGGGGCTGGCGGACAATATCGCGACCCTGCCGACCGCGCGCATCGACGCGGCCATTGCACGGTTTTATCAGCGCGAACACGACATGCACCTGCATATCTTCGTGAACTCGCCGATAGAGCTCGAACGCGCGGTGATCGACGGGCAACTGGACGTCGCCATTTCCTATTTCAGCCGTCCGCTACCGACCTTGAATTACCAACCGCTGTACAGCGAGGAGATCGGTATCTTCTGCGGGCAGGCGCATCCGCTGTTCGCCGTCGAGGCGCCGACGCTGGAACAGCTCAAGGCCAGTGACTGGATTTGCCATGGTTTCTTGCCGGCCGATCAGGTGCTGCCCATTGCGCCGGATCGCGCCTCAGCCACCGCGCACCACATGGAGGCGGTGGCCCACGGCGTGCTCGCCGGGACGCATCTGGGCTATTTGCCTGCGCACTACGCGCGGCCATGGTTACAGAGCGGCAAGATGCGCGCGCTGCACCCGCAGACGCTGCGTTATGACGTGCAGCACAGCATGATCACCCACGTCGGGCACCCGCAAAGCGAGGCTGTGCGTGCCTTTATCGCAGATCTGCTGGCTGAGCACGGTTTGTGAGTTTTATCTCGGCAGCACGCCTTGCACGGCGTTGCGGAAGATTTGCGTGTAGTCGGCGGCACTGAGGACACAGGCGTTGGTGTCGGATGAAGAAACATCGGCCAGCGCCTGTTCGCCAACCCAATCCGCCGCGTCGGTTTCCAGACCCATCTCGCCCAGGCTGTGGGCGATCCCTAACTGCTCGCGCAGCTGCAAGACCCAATCGAGAAAACCGTCGAAATCAGGCTGCGGCAACTCCAGATAGCGGGCCAGTCGCGCGATGTCCTGGCTGATTGCCTGACGGTTGGCGACCAACACGTAGGGCAGCAGGATCGCATTCAGCAACCCGTGGTGTTTGTGATAACGCGCGCCCAGCGGATGGGCGAGGGCATGCACGCCGCCCAAACCTTTCTGAAATGCCACCGCGGCCATGGCCGAAGCGATCAACATGCCTTCGCGGGCAACCATGTTCTGGCCATCGCGATGTGCGTTGCACAAGTGCTGCTGAATCAAACGAATACCTTCCACCGCGACACCGGAAGACATCGGGTGATACAGCGGCGAACAGAAAGCTTCGATGTGATGGGTCAACGCGTCCATGCCGGTGGCGGCGGTCAGTGCGGCGGGCAGGCCACGGGTCAGCACCGGGTCGAGGATCACGCAGGCCGGCAGTAATTCCGGGTGGCTGACCACACGCTTGATGTTTTCTTCGCTGAGGGTCAACACCGCTTCGCGACCAAGCTCCGAACCCGTGCCCGCCGTGGTGGGCAGCGCGATCAGACGTGGCAGATCGAGGTGCGGAAAGTCGGCCAATGTTGGATAGCTGGCTATGACATTCGACCATTGATATTGCTCGAGGCCTTGAGCATCGACGGATGCCAGGCTGATGCCCTTGGCGGCGTCCATCGCGCTGCCGCCGCCCAGAGCAATCAGCGAATCATGCCGGCCAGCCTTGAAAGCGGCCACGCCTCGGGCGACGTCATTCAGGCTCGGGTTGCTGTCGATGTCGCTGAACACCGCGAAGGCAATATCGGCGTGCTGCAAATGCGCTTTGATCAGCGCCATAGGTTCCAGCGCGAGCATCCCCGGATCGGTGACCAGCAGCGGAGTGCGCATTCCCAACAGTTTGCAGCGTTCGGCCAACACATCCAGCGCGCCGGGCCCGCAGAAAATTTCGGTGGGGTAATTCCAGTAATGAAGAGAAGACATCTGAACTCCAGATTCGCGGGGCGCAAGGGCCCCGCATGACAAGGCGGGGGGTTATTCGGTGCGCAGTTGCAGGCTGCTGCGCAGATAAGGCTTGGCGCGGAACAGGTAGATCAGGCCCAGCAGCGCGAGGATCGAGAACACCAGAATCACCGCCCACACCTGAAACCATGGCGCACCCGGCGGCGCCAGCGACTCCCGTGGCCAAGCGACGTTGATGCTTTCAAACACCAGCCAGAAGAACGCCGCAAGATTGACCGGCAGACCCCAGCGACCAAGGCTGAAAGTCCCGGGTTCGGGTTTCCATTGGCCGCGCAGACGAGCTAGCAGGGCGCAGCTGACGACAATCAGGAACACCATGAAAAAGCCGCCGCTGCCGAAGGCGATCAACGTGCCAACCGCCGTTGCGTTGAGGCCGAGCGCCAGACCGAGACTGGCGAAACAGGTGCTGAAAACCATCGCCGCGAAAGGCACTTTGCGCTTGTCGACTTTGCGCAACAAGGCCGACGCCGGGAGCATCGAGTCGCGGGCCATGCCGAACACGGCGCGACCGATGTAGGTCTGCACCGAGACGATGCACGCGATGAACGCCACCAACACGATGCCCACGAAAGGTCGTTCCGACCAGCTACCGAAGGCATCAACGACAGCAGGTGTCACCGGGTCGACGATTTGCCCGGAGACCATGCCTGCGGTGTCGGTAAACGAGAGCGTCACGGCGAATGCGGTGAGCATCACGGTGAGGCCGACCAGAATCATCGAACGCAAAATCGCCCGCGGCGTCGACGTCCGCGCATCGGCAGTTTCTTCGGACACTTGCGAGCAGGCGTCGAACCCGAGGAAGGCCCAGCCACCGACCGCCATCGCCGTCAGAAATCCTGGCAGGTACGAGCCGTCGCCACCCTGACTGGAGGTCAGTCCTTCAAACACCAGCGACAGCGAATGGTTACGGAAGAACAACAGCAACAACACGCCGATGCCGATGGAGGCGATCGCCTCGGCAATGATCCCGGCGTTGACGAAGTACTTCAGCGGGTTGATGCCGAACAGGTTCACCCCCAAACCGAGCAGCAACAGCACGGCGCCGCTGAACACTTGGGCATTCGCCGATGGCGGCGCGCCGGTAAAAAACAGCCACAACCAGAAACCGCCCAAGTAAGCGACAGTGGTCAAGGAAGCCAATGCCGAGGCCAGATACATGAACCCGGTGAACCACGCCCAGCGATCGCCCGCCAGTCGCCGAACCCATTGATAGCAACCGCCGGCGAGCGGGTATTGCGAGGCCAGTTCGGCATACACCAGCGCCACCAGAAACTGCAGCGCCAGGCACAGCGGAACGATCCAGACCCAGGACGGCCCGGCGTTCATCGCGCCCAATGACATCACCGAATAAATGCCCACCACCGGCGAAACGGTAGCGAACCCGACAGAAAATGAAGACCACAATGACAGACCGCGATGCAGTTCCTGGGCATAGCCTTGGCTGTGCAGCAACGATTCGTCGGCGTTTGGGCGGGAAAGAGGCGAGGTCATTGTCGGCCTCCCAGTGAAGCGCTGGCGCTGGAGAGCGCGCAATGACAGGCACGGCAGCGTGCGAGCAGGGCGGACATAAGAAATTCCTTGGTCGGCAGACACATTATTTTTAGGATCGCCTTGTCTCAGGCGTACCGACGAAACGGCCTCCTTCATGAGGAGTGAAGGGAGCTTAAGCCAGGCAAACATCGATAAAAATTCATATGTTTGTAGGCTGGGTTCTGGAATTTCATATGTTTGGAGAAGGGAGCAGAGAAGAACGGCTGACCGTGATCAGCCGTCGTTGATTGGCAAAGCGCAGGCTAGCCCCATTGCGCTCTGGAAAGCCCATAGCATTTGCACATCGCAGGCACTCCAGACAGATCCAGTTCGGCGTCATACAAATGCGTTGCGCCCAGCTTGAGCATGGCGTTTTGCGAACGAAGATTATTAGGCGCGACGTGGAAGTAGACGATGTCATACGCCTTGAACGCATGCTCCAGCATCAATCGCTTAAGCTCGCGATTGGCCGGCCCGCCCCATTTCGCCCGCGTCAGAAAGGTGTAACCGATGGCGATTGCGTCAGGCTGGTCGGGCGGCGAGTAGTAGCTCGACATGCCGACGATCTGCCCGGAGGCCATCTCGATCACGGCGAGGGCTTTGCCGCTGGCCAGGCGCGCGGCGAAGTAGGGCGCGAAGACCTGTCGTTGATAGCGATCCGTGGCCGGGTGGCCGGCCCAGATCAGCGGGTCACTCGCCGCCAGCAGCATGCCTTCAAAATCACTGTCGGCGAGTGGTCGCAGTTGCAGCGTATTGCCGCTTAAATCGGGTTGGTTATCAAAGTCGCGCACTGGACGGGTTTCCTTGTCAGGTGAGTCCTGAGAAAGAAACCAGTCTAGGGCGCAGGCTGATCAAGGAAAGATCCAATGGATCGGTATTTCAGGGAGCCATCGTTAAATGCTCCGGGATTACCAGACCGTCAGAGCGAAAACCGCGCCACCACCCGACTCAGTTCCGTCGCCATTTTCGACAACTCGTTGCTTGCGACCGAGATTTGCTCGGCAGCACTGGTGCTTTGCATCGACAGGTTTCGGATGGTGATCAAATTCTGATCCACCGATTTCGCCACGCACGCTTGCTGTTCGGACGCGGCGGCGATCAGACAATTGCGCTCATTGATCTCTGAGACCGCGTGAGTAATCTCCGAGATTTCCTGTCCCGCTTCACGTGCGATCGCCAGTGCGGCGATCGCGCCGTTGTTGGTTTCATGCATCGACGACACTGCTTTTTCTGACCCGGCCTGGACACTGCCGATCATTTGCTCGACTTCCAGCGTCGACACTTGAGTGCGATGCGCCAGTGCCCGCACCTCATCGGCCACCACCGCGAAGCCGCGCCCTTGTTCACCCGCTCGCGCGGCTTCGATGGCCGCATTCAATGCCAGTAAATTGGTTTGTTCGGCAATGGCATGAATGACATCCAGTACTTTGGCAATGCCTTGGGTTTGCGTGGCGAAATGCTGGATTTGCACGCTGGTGCTCTCCACGGCGCAACTGAGGTTTTCAATCGAGGTGATGGTTTCGGCAACGCGTTCGAGGCCACGGTGGGCGGAGCTTTCGGATTGTTGAGTCGAGTGTGACGCGGCCACGGCATTGCGCGCGACTTCTTCAACCGCTGTGGTCATTTGGTTAACGGCGGTCGCCGCCTGCTCGGTTTCAACACGTTGCTGCTGGATGCCTTCGTTGGATTCTCGAGTGATCGCGTTCATCTCTTCGGCCGAAGACGCCAGCACGGAGGACGACTCCGCGATGCGGTGGATGGTGTCTTTGAGGTTGCAAAGCATCATCGCCGTCGCAGTTTGCAGTTCGCTCAATTCATCTTTACCGGTGACCGCAACCGTGCCGCGCAAGTCGCCTGAAGAGATCTTCTGCGTGGCGAGCAGCAGTTGGCGCAGGGGCGTGACCAGGCTTTTAGTAAAGAAAACCGTGATGACCAAGGCCAAGGTCAGGGCCACGCCGATGATGACAACCGTCGTCGTGTAACCGTGCTCCGCCGAATGCCGAGACACGGCGGTGGAGTGTTCAGTTTCGCTGATCATGAAACTGTTGAGTTTGTCAGCAGACGACAGTACTGCTAACGCGGCCGGGGCACTGACCAAGTTGATGTAATGGCGATAAATCTCTAATGGCGTCGTTTTGTCCATCGCCAGAATAACGTCGACTATTTCAAAGTAGGTATTAACATTGGCTTCCACGGATTCGAAAATCTTGCGTTCTTCCGGGCTGTTGACCAGTTTCTCGTATCCTTTGACACTGTCGAGTAACTCTTCTTTTTGTACGCGGAGTTTTCCACCGAGTACTTCTTTTTCATTTTTGTCGCTAAGTGCATAAGTCAGAATCCCGACACGCATCTTATACGCGGCAAATTCGATCATATCGGCTTGCTTGATGCCGGGGATGGCATCGCTGGCCAGGCTGTCTATGCCGTCCTGCAACTCGTCTGTCGTCCACAAAGACTGGGCTCCCAATCCGATCAGCAGTAAGCACAGCAAGCCGAAGCTGAGTAAGGTTCGAGGCAAAAGCTTGATGTTTCTTATCATTGCATTCTCCAATAAATATCAATGGGTTTACCAAGCCTTAAATGGTTGGCGGGAGCAATCAGGCGTTCCTGAAAACCCATGAAATTCAGTATTCCGTTAATTGAATTGATCAACACAAGCAGGGCTTTAAACAAAACGTCTGGAACCTTGTCAGGCGTGTTGAAACTTGATCTGGATCAAGTTGTGCGGTTTGGCCCATGCCTAGGCTGATGACAGGAAAGTAAGAACGCCGACCGGGTGGCTGAACTCGGGTTAATCATTTAACGAGGCAATGCCTATGATTCGCGAAGTTGAGGGCGATATTTTATTGAGCGACGCCCAGGTGATTGCGCATGGCATCGCGCCCCAGGATCCGTTTGATTCCGGGCTGGCGCTCGCCTTGCGTGAACGCTGGCCGTCGCTGGTCGTTGATTACCGTCACGCCGCTCACGCCAAGGCCCATAAGCCGGGAGAGATCTGGTGCTGGGCCGGTGTTGATGAGCAGGGTCAGGTGCGCTGTATCGTTAACTTGCTGACGCAGGATTCCCTGCATTCGGGGCATGCAGCCAAACCCGGCAAAGCCACGTTGAAAAACGTCAGCCACGCATTGCGCGATCTGGCGAAATACATCGTCAGTGAAAACATCAGAAGTGTCGCGTTGCCGCGCTTGGCAACGGGGGTGGGCGCGCTGGACTGGAGCGAGGTCAAACCGCTGATTGCAAAGTATCTGGGGGATTTGAACGTCGACGTCATTGTTTACAAGGAATACCACAAAGGCGTGAAAGCGCCGGAACAGCTCGGTCAGGCGTAGCGCGCTCAGTCTTTCGCTGCCTCCCTGCAAAAGGACTTTTTGCAGGGAGCAGAGCAGGGCTTGCGGCGTGTTGGAATATCTTTGGTCTTTTAAGGAAATACGATGGTCGACGTGATCACGCCCACTACCGGCAATGGCTCCGCTGCAAAAACTCTTCGCCGGGCGCCGCGTCCTCGGCGTAGTCAGGCCGGTGACGTTGCCCCCACACAAAGTGCTGCGCGACTGGAGCGCTTTGTTGTCGAGGAAGAGACTCAGGCGCGGCAGGCAGCAACCGAGGCCGCGGTGCAGGACATTCTGCAAAAAATCCCCGAGGGTGATACCGACGGGCTGATTAAAACCCTGTGCACATTGATGGCGGGGCTGCCTCCCGACGATGCGGTGGTGTTGCGCAACGTACTGGTCAGTGAGGAAAACCGTTTGCTGGCCGATCAACGACTGCTGCATCCGGACGATCAATTGGCGCCTGACTGGCGCAAGGGTGGATATCCCTATAAAAACTTGCTGTCGCGGCGCAGTTACGAGCGTGAGAAATATCGTCTGCAAGTTGAGCTGCTCAAGTTGCAGGCCTGGGTCAAGGAGACCGGGCAGAAAATAGTGGTGTTGTTTGAAGGTCGCGATGCGGCCGGCAAGGGTGGCTCGATCAAACGGTTCATGGAGCATTTGAATCCACGCGGTGCACGGATTGTCGCGCTGGAGAAACCCAGCGAAGTCGAGCGCGGCCAATGGTACTTCCAGCGCTATGTAAAACACTTGCCGACGGCGGGCGAGATCGTGATGTTTGACCGCAGCTGGTACAACCGCGCCGGCGTCGAGCGCGTCATGGGTTTTTGCTCTGACGATGAATACCTCGAGTTTATTCGTCAGGCCCCCGAGTTCGAACGGATGTTGGCGCGCAACAACGTTCACTTGATCAAATTCTGGTTTTCGGTCAGTCGGGAAGAACAGCGTCGGCGTTTTGCGGAGCGCGAAAAACATCCGCTCAAACAGTGGAAGCTCAGCCCCATCGATCTGGCTTCGCTGGACAAGTGGGATGACTACACGAGAGCCAAAGAGGGCATGTTCACGCACACCGATACGGTCGATGCGCCATGGACGGTGATCAAGTCCAACTGCAAAAAACGCGCACGGCTCAGCGCCATGCGTTACGTGCTGCACAAGTTGCCGTACGCGGGCAAAGACTTGAAGAATATTGGTTCGCTTGATCCGTTGGTCGTGGGGCGTGCCAATGTTGTTTACGAACAGGGTGAACGTGGATTGCCGATCTCGTTGTAATCGACTCGGCTAACGGTGGCGTACCGAGTTCACCGCTTCATTCGTGGCGGCGGTGTTCTCGGTACGTGAGCGACCGGCTTAACGCTCGTAACGATTGCCCGGCCGCTGCAATCCCAGATGATCACGCAGCGTGCTGCCGCTGTACTCAGTGCGGAACAACCCGCGCTGTTGCAGCAACGGCACCACGCCGTCAACGAAGTCATCCAGACCTTCCGGCAGGAACGGCGGCATGATGTTGAAGCCGTCAGCAGCCTGGCCGACGAACCATTCTTCAAGGGTGTCGGCGATGGTTTTCGGCGTGCCGATCACGGTGTGATGGCCACGCGCGCCGGCGACTTTCAGGTACAACTGGCGAATTGTCAGGTTTTCCCGGCGCGCCAGATCGATGAACAACGCCTGACGGCTCTGCATCGAATTGCTTTGCGGCAGCTCTGGCAACGGGCCGTCCAGATCATATTCCGACAGGTCGAAACCACCGGCCATGCCCGCGAGCATCGCCAGTCCAACCCGTGGCTCGACCAGATCCTGCAACTGTTGGTATTTGTCTTCCGCTTCACTTTGCGTGCGGCCAATCACCGGCGAAATCCCCGGCATGACTTTCAACTGCTCAGGACGGCGGCCGTAGCCGGCGAGGCGACCTTTGACGTCGGCGTAAAAGGCTTGGGCGTTGCTCAGGGTCTGTTGTGCGGTGAACACCACTTCAGCGGTGCGCGCGGCCAAGGCCTTGCCCGGTTCCGAGGAGCCGGCCTGAATCAGCACCGGGTAGCCCTGTGGCGTGCGCGGAATGTTCAGCGGCCCGCGCACCCGGTAGTTTTCGCCGTGGTGATTGAGTACATGCAGTTTGTCCGGCTGGAAAAACACGCCGCTGGATTTATCGCGGATGAAAGCGTCGTCTTCGAAACTGTCCCACAGGCCGGTGACAACATCGATGAATTCTTCAGCGCGCTGATAACGGTCGCCGTGTTCGAAATGCTTGTCGCGGCCAAAATTCAGCGCCTCCAGGTCGGTCGCCGAGGTCACCAGATTCCAGCCACTGCGCCCGCCGCTCAAGTGATCGAGGGAGGCGAACTTGCGCGCCAGTAAATAGGGTTCGTTGTAGCTGGTAGAGACCGTCGACACCAGGCCGATGCGCTCGGTCACCGCTGCCAGACCCGAGAGCAGCACCAGTGGATCGAAGACATCGCCAGCGGTGGTGAACTGGCCCAGTTCCGGCGAGCCCATCAAGGCCAGGTTGTCGGCGAAAAATATCGCATCGAACTTGCCGCGCTCGGCGGTGGTGGCGAGGTTTTTGAAGTGCTGGAAATCCAGTCCGCCGCCGGCCCAGGCACGCGGATGGCGCCAGGCGGCGAGGTGGTGGCCGCTGCTCATGAGAAACGCGCCCAGGCTCATTTTTGCTGTTGTCATAGTGTCCTCAGAAGTCATAGCGCAAGGTCAGGCCGGCAGTGCGCGGCTGGCCTGGCGAGGCGGTGTAAAGACCGTTGGAACCACTGCCAACAGCCAGGTAATACTCACGATCGAAGGCGTTTTTCACCCACAGCGAGGCGTCCAGCAAACCGTCGCCGTAGTCCATGCGCGCGCCGACCGAGAAGTTGGCGAGGCCGTAGCCGTCGATCTTCGCCAGGTCGGAGTTGTCGAGGGTGCCTTCGCTCTCGGAGCGATAGGCATAGCTGCCGGTGGCGTAAGGTTCGATGCGGTCAATGCGCGGCCACTTGTATTCGCCGTTGATGTTGCCGATCCAGCGCGAGGCGCCGGCCACACGCTGGCCGCTGAGGTCGCAGTTGGTCTGGCCGGGGTTTTCCGAGGGGCAGGGCGCGTCTTTGAACGACAGATAGGTGACGTCGTTGAACGAGCCGTTGACGTTCAACGTCAGTCCGCGAACCGGCACGGTGGTGGCCTCAAATTCGAGTCCACGAGAGCGCACGGTGCCGGCGTTGGTCAGCAATTGGTAACCGGTCAACGAGCCCGGCGGCTGGTAGTAAGTGGTGGCTTGATAGCCGTTCACGCCCGTCCAGAATACGTTCGCGTTGAGTTGCAAGCGCTGGTCGAACAGCTGACTTTTGATCCCCAGTTCCGCATCGTTCGCCCGCTCCGGGCCGACCAGCAGCGACTCTGCGCCAGCGCTCGGAGCCGAGCCGACCGCGAGGTTGACGCCGCCGGATTTCTCACCGTGGGACAACGAGGTGTAGCCCAACACATCGTCGCTGAAGTGGTAGCTCAAACTGGCCAGAAACGACGGTGCGGCGTTGTACAGGTGCAAGTCACCGGTGTCGTAGGCGCCGACCTGGCCGGCACGGATCGCGTTGCCGTCGACCACGCCCGGGATCACCACTGGCGTGCCGCCACCCACAGGGGCGAAGCGCTTGACGTTGGCTTCTTTTTCTTCATAGGTGCCACGGATGCCGGCGCTAAAATCGAGGCGCTGGGTCAGGTGCCAGGTGCCTTGGGCAAACAGCGCGTAGCTCTCGGTGTCGATCTTGCCGTTGACCTTGCTGCTGACGTTGTTCAGCGCATTGAGATTGGCGCCGATCAGGTTGAGATCCGCCAGCGGCCCGAGGTCGGTGAAGATGCGGTTGCCGAGGTCTTGCTTGAACGCGTAGGCGCCAACCACGTAATCAAAGAACTCGCCTTTAGGCGAAGCCAGACGCACTTCCTGCGAGAACTGCCGGTCGTGGACTTCGTAGCCGAAGTCGTTGATCACCGGGACTTCCAGTTGGTCGGCGTCGTTGGCCGGGTTGAAGTGCCAGCTGCGATAAGCACTGATCGAGGTCAGCGTGTAGCCGCCGGCCAAGTTCCAGTTGGCTTCAACGGAACTCGCATTCTGGTGCACGCTGACGTTCTGGCGGCCATCGATGTTGCTCTCGCCCACCTGCGGATTCGCGCCAACGAGTGCCGCGCGGCGCCAAAACACGGGCCCCGCGCCGTAAATCACGCTGCTGCCGCTGCTGGAGTTTTCGCTGTTGTATTCGTTGATCCAGCGCAGGCTGAAATCGTCGTTGGGTTTGAACAGCAATTGCCCACGCAAGCCTTCGCGCTCACCGCCGAGTAGTGTGCGATCGTCGTGGCGATTGTTCAGGTAGCCGTCATCGCGGGTGCGATAGAACGACAGTCGCCCGGCGAGGGTGTCGGTCAACGGCCCGGACACTGTGCCTTTGCCTTGAAAGTAGCCGTCCTGCCCACCCGACACTTCGAGGCTGCGCTCGGGGGTGAACGTCGGGCCACGGGTGGTGATGTTGAGCACGCCCGCCGTGGTGTTTTTGCCGAACAACGTGCCTTGCGGCCCGCGCAGCAATTCCAGTTGCTCGACGTCGAGCATGTCAAACGCGGCCATGCCGGGACGGCCGAGATAGACGTTATCCAGGTAAATCCCGGCGCTGCCTTCGAGGCCATCGCTGGCCGGGTTGTTGCCGATCCCGCGCACGGCAAAACTGGAAACCCGCGCATGGACATAAGCGACGTTAACGCTCGGCAAGGCCTGTTGCAGATCCTGAATCTTGTAGATGCGCTGGGTTTCCAGGTTGGCGCCGCTAAGGGTGGTGATCGGCGTCGGTACGTCTTGCGACTGTTCTTCGCGACGGCGCGCGGTCACGGTGACCTGTTCAAGCCTTGGTGCTGAGTTATCGGCTTGAGTTGCCGTCGGTGTGGACGCTTCGGGCTCATCGGCGGCGAAGCTCTGGGTCGAGCAGAGGACACCGGGCAGCGCCAGCCATAAGGAAAAGCTCAGGGGCTTGAGGCGATGGGCCGTGGTGGCCGAGTAACGTAAAAGCATGGACGCAGAGCTCCTTTTTTTGCCGCGCGACGCAATCGGTCGGGCTCGGTAGGAGTGCCATGCTAGAGCGTGTGAAGGAGAGAAAAGGGGCCTGCGCGGACAACCTATGGTCCGCCGCAGACAAGTGACTCAAACCGCGATCGACAGTGCTTGCTCAGCCGCGAAAACAGTGGGCCGTGGCACGTAACGTTGAGGTTGCAACGGCACATCATCACGCCGCCATTTGCCCGGACTTTCGCCGGTCCAGCGACGGAACGCGCGATTGAAACTGCTCGGCTCATTGAAGCCCAGTCGATAGCAGATTTCGTTGATTGAACAGTCGGTCTGGCGCAGGTAACTGAACGCCAGTTGTCGCCGGCAATCGTCGAGCAACGCCTTGAAACTGCTGTCGTGTTTGAGCAAGTGCCGATGCAGATTGCGCACGCTCATGCCGAGCTCGTCGGCGACACGACTTTGCTGAACTTCACCCAGAGGCAAGTAACGAATAATCGCCGCGCGAACCCGCTCCGGCAGATTAAGGCGTCGTTGCCGTTCGAGGTAGTCGTTGAGCACGCCGTCGAGTCCTTGGGCCACGGCGTGATTGGCCGTGGTCAGCGGCGCATCCAGCCAGCGGTTGCTGTATTCGATGGCATTTTCGCCGGCGTCGAAGCGGATCGGGCAACCGAGCAAACGTGTCCAGCGCAGCGGATCTTGCGGGGCAGGGCGGGCCAGGCGCACGCCGTGCACGATCGGCAAATCCACCCAGGTTTGCCGGGTGAAGCGCACCGCGCAGGCAATCGACGCTTCGGTGGCGATCTGCTCCACCTCGGCGCCGTCGGCCACGCCGTAAACCATGCGCGTGGTGTGTGGCCCGCGCACCAGACTCATTGCCGCCGACGTGGTGATCACCGGGGCGTAACGCACACCCCGTTGCAACGCTTCAATCACCGTCGAACTGCTTTGCGCGGCGAAAAACAACCCGTGAAAGTCGGTCGGATAACTGTGCTGCGCCACTTGCAGGCCGAAGCATTCGTCAGCACTGATGCGCCGCGCCGCCCGCCAGAATGCGCTCATGGCGGGGAGGGCGATGCGCTGATCAGGGTCATGCAGATGACAACGGCTGATACCGGCCTCGCTCAGCAGCGGGGCGGCGTCGATGCCCTGTGCTTCCAGCGTGCGGGCGATGACTTGGGCCCAGGTGGCAATGGTATCGGTGCTTGGCATGGTGGTTCTCCGGCGTGTTCGGTTATCCGTCCTCGGGGTGATTCAGGCAAGGCCTTCGGCGGCCAAGGTCTGCACCACTGATTCCCGCGCGCGGAAGCGACCGAGTGCGGCCTGCAGCGCAGGGAAATCGTTGAGCACACCGACGCGGGCGCTCCAGCTGAGGAAGACGCCGAGGTAGGCGTCCGCCACGGTGAAACGATCACCGACCAGATACTCGGTTTGCGCCAGTCGTGCTTCGATCGGTTTCAGTGCGTTGCTCAGTTGTTCCAGCGCACGCTGGCGAATGCCGGGGAATGCGCTTTCGTCAGCGCTGTAACGCTCTGGGCGATTGATCGGGCGAAACGCGCCAACGTGTACTTCCGTCGCCACGTAACCGAGCCAGCCTTGAATCTGCGCGCGCTCGACTGAACCTGCCGGTGCGAACAATTCTGTGCCGGGTTTGAGGTCGGCGAGGTACGGCAGGATCGCGGTGTTTTCGGTGAGCAGCGTCTGGTTATCCAGCAACAGCGCCGGTACACGGCCGGTCGGGTTGATCTGGCGGTACGGCGAGTTCGGGTCGCCGAGGGTCACGCGCTCGACGCTGATGGGCAGTTGCAATTCGTGGATCACGACATGGGCAGCGAACGAGCAGGCACCGGGGAAAATGAACAACGTGGTCATGGAGAGTCCTTGTTTTAGCGGCTGGCTTGTGGGGTTTGCGAAGCGGAGTCGGTCGGTTGCAGGGCTGCCTCGATGAAGCGCGGCTCGGCCCAGGTTTTCACTTCAAAACCTTTGCGGATCAGTTTCGCCTTGAGCGCCAGATCGACGCTGCGCTGCAAGTTGTCGAGGAACGGCGCGTCGAGCTGCGGGGCGAAAATCTTTACCAGCGATTGGTCTTTGGCATCGGTGGTGAGGATGTCTGCCGGGAAGCTGGCGAGTTTTGAAACCAGGTTGATGTAGTCCTGTTTGTGGTCGTCGTTGCGCAGCCAGGTGATGGCGGGTTGTTGCGCCTTGATCAGGCGCGCGACCAGTTCCGGGTGTGCGTCGACAAAGGCGCCACGGCCCAACAGCACGGCTTGCATGCTGCCGGCGCCATCGAGGTCGACGGTGGTCAGCGGCAATTCAGCGAGGCCGCGTGCCTTCAGCGCAATCACGCCGGCACCCGACCAGGTTGCGTCGATTTGCCTGGCGGCGAGTGCTGCGTTGGCGGCGTTGTAGTCGAGGTTGACGACTTTGTAGTCGCTCTCTTTCAAGCCTTGGTGCGCGAGTGCCGAGGCAAACGAAAGTTGCGTGGCGGTGCCTCGGAAGATAGCGACGCGTTTGCCTTTCAGCGCTTCGAGGGTGGTGATGCCGGAGCCCGGCTGTACGGCGAGATAGAGTTTGACGTCACGGGCCGTCACACTGAGCAAACGCGTGTCGAGGCCACCGGCCTTGCCGATGATCGCCGGCAAGTCGCCGAGGTAAGCGAAGTCTTCCTGGTTGTTGGCCAAGGCCTCATTGATCGCCGGCCCCGCTCCTTTGAAGAAGTCCCAACGGATCTTGATGCCGTCCTTTTCGAACTCCTTTTCCAGGGTTTGTCGGTCGCGTAACACATCGACAATCCCGGCGCCGCTGGGTGTCGGCCCGGCGCTGATGTCAGGCACGGCGATACGGATTTCCTTGACCGTATCGGCCAGCGTCAGACTGGAAACGAGTAAAGCGGCGAGGGTAAGCGCGGCTTTCGGAAGGGAAATTCTGCTAAACGACGTCGTTCGACTCACACGGATGCTCCTGCAAATTCCAGCGAGGTGCCGGATCGAAGGCGCAGGTATAGCGGCGTACACACGCAGAAATAAAATAATTAAAAATGTGCTGGTTAGTCGCTTTGGGCATATGAGCGACAGCGCATAGCTTGGGGCAGCAATGCCTTTCAGGCATAAAAACTATGCCGAGCCAAATCCCCCTCAGATACCCCGTCGTTCACTGTAGGAGCCGTGCTTGCTCGCGAAGGCGACAGCCCAGGCAATGCATCGTTGAATGACCCACCGCCTTCGCGAGCAAGCTCGCTCCCACAGGTTTCTTTGTCGCTCACAAAATCCCGGACACGCCCCAAATCCCTGTGGGAGCTGAGCTTGCTCGCGAAAGCGTCAGTTCAGGCAATGCATCGTTGAACGACCCACCGCCTTCGCGAGCAAGCTCGCTCCCACAGTTTTTTTTGTCGCTCACAAAATCCCGAGCACACCCAAATCCCTGTGGGAGCGGGCTTGCTCGCGAAGGCGTCAGCTCAGGCAATGCATAGTTGAATGACCCACCGCTTTCGCGAGCAAGCTCGCTCCCACAGGTTTCTTTGTCGCCCACACAACCTTGGGCACGCCCCAAACCCCTGTAGGAGCTGAGCTTGCTCGCGAAGGCGTCAGCTCAGGCAATGCATAGTTGAATGACCCACCGCCTTCGCGAGCAAGCTCTGCTCCTACAAGTTTTCTGCCGTACACAAAACCCCGGGCACGCCCCAACCCCTGTGGGAGCGAGCTTGCTCGCGAAGGCGTCAGTTCAGGCAATGCATAGTTGAATGACCCTCCGCTTTCGCGAGCAAGCCCGCTCCCACAGTTCGGAATGGCATACACACATTCCGGGGCGCGCTTCAAAACCGCTGCGTCAGCGTTGGGTCTCACCCGGCTCCACTTCGGCGGCGGCAGCTTTGACAGGCACGCCATCAACAAACGCTTCATGCGCTTCAGGGTCGAGATTGACCTGGTGACGCTCACCCAGCGAGCTATAGCGATCACGCAGTTTGCGCAGATCCCGTGAACCCATTTTATCCAGCCCCAACGTCGCATTCTGCGCCGCCGTGGTCGCGCGAATCAGTTCATCAATCTTCAGATGCAAAATGTCGTTGTCGCGGTTTTGCGTGTTCTGGATCAGAAACACCATCAGGAAGGTGATGATGGTGGTCGACGTATTGATGATCAGTTGCCAGGTATCGTTGTAGTGAAAGTACGGCCCGGTCAGTCCCCAAACCCCAATCAAGACGATCGCGAGGAGAAAAGTTTTCGAGTTGCCGGCCCAGTTTGAAAGGCCTTGGCAGAAACGTGCAAAAGTCATGAGTGCGAGCTCTCGTTGAATGTAACGAGTCTGACCGCAGCCAGTTCTTGAAATTCTTTTTTACATTTAGACCGCTCGTCGCCATGTTTGCGCGCGACCGTCGCTGCTGGAAAACCTTCTTGCAGGTCGCCCATCATCCTCTTTGAACTCTGCGTCAAACTCCCCCGTCCTCTGCAGTGAGGGGCTCAGGGCAATCCTTGCTGCGCAGTCCCGTTGAACGTTTTCATCCAGAAGGCGAGGGACGACATGAATGCTTCAGACAGCAGAGCAGGATCTCAGACCGGCGATCCGGCAGGCAGCAAGCCTGAGCACGACTTTGAGCATTTAAAGGAAGAGGTCACCGAGGCGTTGGGCGGCGCGAGGCATCAAGCCGATGCGCAGTTTGGGCAATATCGCGACACCGCCGCCGATCAGATCGAGGCATTGGCGCAAGGTGCGAAAAGCTTTGTGTCGGAACTGGAGGACAAGGACTCACTGGGCATGTCCGACTACCTCAGCGACATGGCGGAGTCGATGACGGGGCTGGCCGGCAATCTTCGCGGCAAGAGTGCCGAACAGCTCTTGCACGATGCGGCGGATCTGGCACGCAGCAATCCCGCGCTGTTCATTGCCGGGAGCATTGCCGTGGGGTTCGGATTATCGAGATTCCTCAAGGCCGGCACGGGCGCGGCGGTCACCGTCAGCGCCCATCACGATCCGGCAGCAGGCAGTTCCTCCATGCCGCCATCAGACGGTTATGGCGCCCATCGGCCTTATGAAACGTCGCCCGCACCGACCCCCGTTGCGCCAGTCGCGAAAGGAGAACTGTGATGAACAGAGACGATCCGGATCTGCCGGGCACAAGACCTCTTGCGCAACCTGACGACGCTTCAGTCGTCGGTCTGCTTCGACAGCTGTCCCGCGAAGTGCCCGCGTTATTCACCAAGGAACTGGCCTTGGCCAAGGCCGAGCTGCAAACCAGTCTCACCACGCTGAAGGCCGGCATTGCGGCGGTGGCGGGCGGTGCCATCGTTTTTCTGGCGGGTTTCATCATCCTGCTGATGTCGGCGGTCTACGCTTTGAGCCTGTTCATGGCGCCGTGGCTGGCAGCGTTGATCGTCGGTGTTGTGGTGATGATCATCGGCTTCGCCATGTTGCAAACCGGCAAAAAACAATTCGAGCCGTCCCATTTCAAACCTGACCGGACGCTGGACGCTCTGAACAAAGATCAGGAAGCGCTGCGGAGGAAAGTCTCATGAACACTGAACTGGATATCGAATCGCAAAAAAGTCCCGAGCAGATCGAACGGGAAATCGACGCGCAGCGCGCCAGCATCGGCAACATCGTCGACCAGCTGGAAAGCAAGTTCACCCCCGGTCAGATGTTCGACCAGGCCTGGGGCCTGATGCAAAACAATGGCTCGACGTTTATCACTAACCTTGGCACCAGCGTGCGCAACAACCCCGTGCCTGCGGTGCTGACCTCGGTGGGTCTGCTGTGGCTGATGATGAGCCAGAACCGGCCGCCGGTGCCGCAACCGGTCTATCGAACCGGGCCCGATCAGGACAGGGCCGGGGAATGGGCGGATGGTTTGGCGGACGGTATCGACAGTGCGCGCGACCGTTTGCACCAGACGGCCGATTCGCTGAAAGAAGGTTACCAATCGCTGAAAGGCAAAGCCGCGCACTTGGGCGACAACGTCGGTGCCGCCAGTGAAAACCTCAGCCATGCGATGCACGATGCCGGTGATCGGTTAGCGCGCAACTCACAGGTATTGGGTCAGCAGTTCAATCAATTGCTCAAGGAACAACCCTTGGTGGTCGCCGCCGCCGGCATCGCTCTGGGCGCCTTGCTCGGCGCCGCTTTGCCAACCACCAGCACTGAGCAACGCATGATGGGGCGCACCAGCGCCGGGCTGGTCGATAAAGTCAAAAAGCAGGCGCAGGAAGGCTACGAAGCGGTTCGCGATACCGTGACGAAAACCACTGAACAAGAGGCTGTCGCCGCCCGTTCAGACTCCTCGTCTGCAACATCGCCGGCCCCGTCCGCCGATCTTTCCCAAGGCTTGGGAACCTCCTGATCGCGGAGAACCGGAGGCCCGCAATGGGCCTCCTTGCCTGGGGTAATGATCGTCGCTTGATCAGTGAAAACACATTGAATGGTGGGAATGATGTCCGAACCTGCAACGCCTTCTGAAACGTCTTCTCGAAACTGGTTTAGCCATCTCACAAACGCTGGTTGGGGAGGTCGCGCCTTCTGGCTAGCGCTGGCGTGTGTGGCTGTTCTGTTGATGGTCAGCGGTTATGGCGCATTTGTCGGCGCCAACAAGGCGAATCTTTATTTTGCTTTTCTGGGCGGACTGTCCGGATTTGGCGCCACCGCATTAGGGGCGGTGGTGGCGATAGCGTTGCGCGACATTGCTGCGCGTACGCAAGACATTATGCTTGGGTTCGCGGCCGGCATGATGCTTGCCGCCAGTTCTTTTTCGCTGATTCTGCCGGGCATCGAAGCGGCACAGGCCTTGTGCGGCAATCAGTTGCTGGCGGCTTGTGTGGTGGTGGCCGGGTTGGCGCTGGGCGTGGCGCTGATGGTGGGACTGGATCGCTTCGTGCCGCACGAACACGAAAAAAGCGGCCGGCGCGGGCCTGAAGCGAAGCGCATCAATCGAGTCTGGCTGTTTGTATTGGCAATCACTCTGCACAACCTGCCGGAAGGCATGGCGATTGGTGTGAGTTTCGCCAACGGCGACATGCAGGTGGGTTTGCCGCTGACAACCGCCATTGCTATTCAGGATATTCCCGAGGGGCTGGCGGTTGCGCTGGCACTGCGTGTAACGGGGCTTTCGGCATTGCGAGCGGCGCTGATTGCCGTCGCTTCAGGACTGATGGAGCCGATCGGCGCCATCGTCGGTTTGGGCGTTTCCAGCAGCTTCGCGTTGGGGTATCCGATCGCTCTCGGTCTGGCAGCTGGCGCAATGATTTTTGTGGTGTCCCATGAGGTCATTCCGGAGACCCATCGCAATGGTCACGAGACGCCCGCGACCCTTGGATTGATGCTCGGTTTTGGAGTGATGATGTTTCTCGATACGGCATTGGGTTAGCGCGCGTTATTTGCCCTCAAGAATCTTGAAGGCATCATCCAGCGGCGCATAGCCGACGACTTTTCGCGTTTCATCAATCGAAAGGCGCTTGTATCGATTGTCCGAAACGCCATGGACAACGTGGAATCCGTTCAGCTCGGCATCCACGCAATCGCGCAGCAACGCGACGACATCCCGCACACTGATAAACGCCGCAACGTCCCTGTGGCTGTGCGCTTCACCCGGGTGAAACTCGTTTACGTTGGCAATGCGCACGGCGACGGTGGTCATCGCACCGTCGTTGGCCTGCAGCGATGCCAGTGCTTCGCCGAACGCTTTGCCGACCCCGTAAAGATTGCCGGGCCGGGGCGCCATGCTTTCGTGGACTTGTACATCCTTGGGGTAGCCTTCGATGGCCTGAGCGCTGCTGGCGAAGATGAAGCGCTTGCAGCCTTGCGTCTTCGCGGCGAGCAGCATGTTGTAGGTGCCGACGATATTCACCGGCAGGACGGAGGTCATGAAATCCGCGTCCGGATTCGGATCGGCCGCCAGGTGAATGACGGTGTCGATGCCTTCGCAGGCTTCATGGCAACGGGATAAATCGGTGATGTCGAGGGCGAAACGTTCGCTGGAATCGGCAAGTTTTGATACGTCTATATCGGCTAAGCGCAGAACCAGTTCATCGCCATACGCTTTGTAGAAGGCGCTGCCGATCTTGCCGGCAGCACCCGTGACTAATATTTTTTGTGCGCTCATGTCCGTATGTCCTCAGGGTGAGATTCCATTCTGGTTCTCGACCGACCGATGAGTACCATCCTTCTTCGCTTCCAATCAAGATGTTTGCCAAACCCCACCCTCGGCAACAGGCACATCGTCCAGGTCGTAAGGGTTGACCCCTTCGAGGCAGCCGACATTGAAGCCGAACTCTTGCGGGTTGGTGCTGCGTCGATGGTGCGTGTAGATCCCGCAGTTGCCACAGAAAAAATGCTCGGCTACGTGCTTGCCGAACTGGTAGGTCCGGAGCGCCGATTCGCCCCGGATCACCTTTAAGTCCACCGCCGGAACCGCCGCCACGACCGCGCCTTTGCGTTTGCAAAACGAACAATCGCAACGGTGCGGGGCCGGGAGACCGTCAGGCAGATGCAGCTCAAGAATCACCGCGCCACAGTGGCAGCTGGCGCGGTGATCGACGCGGATGTGTGTGTTGCCGATTTGTTTAAGCATCGCAGTCCACCTCTCTGGTCTGCCGCATAAAGCTCAAGCCTCTGTCCAGTCCACGGTCGCCGTTTCACGCCACTTCACCTCCGTGACGCCGAATCGCTCGGCCTGAGGCTTGGATACGACTTTCAATGGCGGCTTGCCCGGTTTCGGAATCGGCGCGATGCCGGCATCACAACTCGCCCAATGCCAGGCATCGGCATTGCGCATGGTTTTCGCGCGTATGACGAAAGACTTCGGCTGCCCGTGAAGTTTGTATTCAATGACGAAAATGTCTGTCTGGCTCATGAGTTACTCCTTACGCTCATACGCCAATGAGTGGTGTCGAGAGAAAAAAATTCCAAGAATTTTTACGATGCGAACGACGCGGATACCAGCGCCGCGAAATCAACGCAAACTGCTTAAAAAAAGGAACCAGAGGACTCGCAAAAACTCTGAATCCTCTGCTCCTTTTTTAGCCGAATGAAGCTTACGTAGCCAGAACCGGAACGCCGTCATCGAGCTCGGGCAAGGCAATGTGGCTGTCGCCTGGCGTCAGAATGACCTTGCGGCAATCCTCCTCACGTTTATCGAAAATCCTGTAGCCCTCGGCAGCCTGTTCGAGCGACATGCGATGGCTGATGATCACATCGGGGGAGAGCCGGCCGGTTTCGATGTGCCCGAGCAGTTCCGGGAGGAAACGATGAACGTGGGTCTGGCCCATTTTGAAGGTCAGGCCTTTGTCGAACGCGTCGCCGAACAGAAAGCCATGGATGAACCCTGAGTAAACGCCCGGGACACTGACAATGCCGCCGCGTCGAACGGCGGCGATGCACTGGCGCAAGGCTTTGCCGCTGCTGCCTTCGAGTTTGAGGGTGGCGAGGACGGTTTCGGTGGTGCTGCCTTTCGCTTCAAAACCCACCGCATCCACGGCGCCGTCAACGCCACGCATGCCCTTGGTCTGGCGGATGATGGTGTCGGCGGGGTCATCGTCCTCATCAAAATTGATCGGGATCACGCCATAGGTTTTCTGCGCATAGGCGAGGCGATAGGGGTGGTGATCGACCATGAAAATCTGCTCGGCGCCGAGCATCCGCGCACACGCCGCGCTCAACAGACCCACCGGGCCGGCGCCATAGATCGCCAGGCTCGAACCCGGCCCGATGTCTGCATTGGTGACCGCCTGCCAAGCGGTGGGCAAGATGTCGGAAAGGAACAAAACCTTCTCGTCCGACAGGGTGCCCGGCACCTTGAACGGCCCGGTGTTGGCTTTGGGGACGCGCACGTATTCTGCCTGGCCGCCGGGCACGCCACCGTACATGTGGCTGTAACCAAACAGCGCCGCTCCGGAAGGAATGGCCTTTTTATTGAGGATCGCGCCACGGCCGGTGTTGGTGGTTTCGCAGGCGGCGAACAAATCCATCTGACAGAAAAAGCAGCTGCCACAGGCAATCACAAAAGGAATTACCACGCGGTCGCCCGGCTGCACGGCAGTCACCGCTGATCCTGTCTCTTCGACGATGCCCATGAACTCATGGCCGAAAATGTCGCCGTGCTCGACGGTCGGTATTTTCCCCCGATACAGATGCAGGTCAGAGCCGCAGATCGCTGTGGCGGTCACGCGCAGGATGATGTCGTCGCTTTGCTCGATAACCGGATCAGGAACCGTGTCGACCTTGACGCTGTGCGCGCCGTGATAAGTGAGAGCTCTCATGACGTCTTACCCGCTTCAACTGGATGGTAAGTGGGAGAGGAGGAACGGCGAACGTAAGTTCATAGATTCAGGGACACAAATGACTGGCGGTCGCCGACGCGGCCACTTGTGCGATTTTTTAAACCTAATGGCTTAGCCACCGGTCGACTGCAGGAGCCTGTAACTCTGATAGTCGGAGGTAGCGTTAATGATCGGTGTCGTGATCCCTGCACATAATGAAGAGCACCATGTCAGGGCCTGTCTTGAGTCGGTTCTGTTCGCGGCGCAACATCCTGCATTGGCGGGCCAGTCGGTCTCGGTAGTGGTCGTCCTCGACGATTGCACTGACCACACCGGGCGGATCGTTTCAGCGCTGGGCGTGAGCACGATCGTGGCGTCATTCCAGAACGTGGGAAAGGCGCGAGCCACCGGCGCAGAGCACTTGCTGGCCGCTGGCGCGAAATGGCTTGCCTTCACCGATGCCGACACCGCCGTGCCCGCCGATTGGCTGGCACGGCAGATTGAATTCAAAGCCGATGCCGTCTGTGGCACCGTCGAGGTGGACAGCTGGAACGAGCACGGTGAGTCGGTTCGCTCAAAGTACCTGGAGCATTATCAGTTCATCGAAAACCATCGGCACATCCACGGTGCCAATCTCGGTTTGAGTGCCGAGGCCTACCGAAACGCGGGTGGGTTCCAGCATCTCACTGCCCACGAAGACGTCCATCTGGTGGGTGATCTCACGCGGATTGGTGCTCATATCGTCTGGACGGCGACGAACCCGGTGGTCACCAGCGCTCGCAAGGATTACAAGTGTCGCGGCGGATTTGGTGAGTACCTGGCCAATTTAAGTACGTCACTGGCCGTGCCTGTGCTTGATCAACAAGTCAGTACCGGTGTTTCTCTTTGACGCGAATGTAGGCGGGAGCGGAAATTGCAGTACATCGATTGGATGCAGTGGCCGGCCATGGTCATTACGGTAGCCTCTGCCTGGTTTATCGGATCGCAACGAGCCTACCGGCGAATGATCGCTTTCTGGGGATTCATCCTCAGCAATGCGCTCTGGGTGATTTGGGGGCTGCACGCCGACGCCTACGCGCTGATCCTCCTTGAGTGCATTCTTTTGGGGATGAATGCCCGAGGCTTCAAGAAGAATTTTGATGGCCACCGTCAGTCTTGAGGGGGTTCGGTTTCCTTGCCCCTCGCGTTTTTCCTCAGCCCACGCAGATTCATCAGAAACAGACAAATCTGCAGGATGATCAACGCGTACGCCCCGGCATAGGCGCCCCAAATCACCCACAATACGTTGCTCAGGCTAAAGCAGATAAAGCCGAACATTCGCCTTGCCGGTCGCTGCGATCCAATCAGCCATGCGGCGAGAACGGTCACAACCATCGCTGGCCATTGCACCCAATCCAGATAAGCCAAAATCCCCTCCCGGCACAGTTCGGCGAATGCATCGCCATCAAGTTATTACGCCAAATCAATCGGGCTTCTGATGACTGGATGAGGTCTTCGATTTGCCGAGTATGTAGCAAGGGTGAAGCTGGCCATTAGGGTGGGTAGTGACGACCACAGATATCAGTGACCAGCCTTCATGAAGCTTAAGGTTCGCTTCGTTGGCAGATAGCGCTTCCATGACTTGAACGGTCTCGGACATATGCATTTTGTGCTTGCTCACATTTCAGTATTTAACCCTTAGGTGTCCTATATGAATAAGGGTTCCAGTAGCGATTCTCGCCACGGGATCGTTCGCAGTCGTATCGGGTCTACCTACTTGACTGGGACATGCCGCAAAGGGCCTGAAACTTGAACAACGCAATCAGCGCACACGACTTGAACATCGACCTGCAGGGCGGTGACGAAACGGCCTTGTTCAAATGGCTGCTCGCCAGTTTTTTGATGGGTAAGAGAATTCAGGGAGCCATTGCTGCAAAGGCCTATCAGGTCATCGTTGAGCAGCACCAGCGGGATACGCCGCAGAAACTCGCACACTGCACTCATCGCCAATTGGTTGTGATGCTTGGCCAGGCCCACTACGTGCGATACGACGAAACCACGGCATCGCGATTGCTCGCACTGGCTCACAAGCTCAATGCCGAATACGACGGCAAGATCGGCAATATCGTGGCGGCGAGCAACGATCGTCAGGCCTTCGAAAAACGTCTGGGTGAATTCGAAGGGATCGGGCCCAAGACCGTCGAGATTTTCATGCGCGAAGCCGCCGCTGTGCTTTTTTGAACGGGGCAGGGGAGCCCGCAAATAGAAAGCATCGTCCGCGGATAATTCATTGTTTTCGACGTGCAGTATCGCAGTTGGCCGTTCGTCGTTCTTGCGCCTCTATCGATTGAACATACGTTCTTGTTCTCCTGACAGATAAATCTGAGCAGGCGAATTTTTCCATCGTCTGGCTAACGGGAGAACACCATGAAAGCAATCGTTTACAACGGCCCGCGTGATGTCAGCGTGCAGAATGTCGCGGATGCCAAAATCGAAAAGCCTACCGATGTGCTGGTTCGAATCACCACGACCAATATCTGCGGCTCGGACTTGCACATGTACGAAGGGCGTACATCGATGGAGACCGGGCGGGTGTTTGGTCACGAGAATCTCGGTGAAGTGATCGAAGTGGGCGCGGGCGTCGATCGTGTGAAAGTTGGCGACCGGGTTTGCCTGCCGTTCAACATCGGTTGCGGGTTCTGCGAGAACTGCGAAAAAGGCCTTACCGGTTTTTGCCTGACCGCCAATCCCGGTAGCGCGGGCGCCGCTTATGGTTTCGCCGACATGGGCCCTTATCAAGGCGGCCAGGCGGAGCTGCTGCGTGTGCCGTATGCCGACTTCAATTGTCTTGTGCTGCCCGAAGATGCCGAGGAGCGCGAGGATGACTACGTCATGCTCTCTGACATCTTCCCGACAGGCTGGCATGCGACTGAGCTGGCGGGGCTGCTGCCGGGCGAGAGCATCGCAATTTATGGCGCAGGCCCGGTCGGATTGATGGCGGCGCACTCGGCAATGATCAAGGGCGCGTCGCAGGTTTTCGTTGTCGACAACCATCCCGACCGTTTGAAACTGGCCGCACAATTGGGCGCTACCCCGATCAATTCCTTAGAGAAAGAAGCGGTCGATCAGATTCTCAATCTGACCCATGGCAAAGGCACTGACCGTGGTTGCGAGTGCGTAGGTTATCAGTGCTGTGATCGCCACGGCCATGAAGCCAATCACCTGACCATGAACAATCTGGTTGCCTCCACCAAAGCTACGGGTGGCATTGGCGTCGTTGGCGTGTTTGTCCCACAGGATCCGAGGGCCGAAAACGAGCTGGCCAAGCAAGGCAAGATGGCTTTCGACTTCGGCTCGTTCTGGTTCAAGGGCCAGCAGATCCGTACCGGTCAGGCCAACGTCAAACACTACAACCGTCGCCTCGCCGAGCTGATTCATCACGGCCGCGCCAACCCGGCGCAAATCATCTCGCATCGCCTGACACTCGCCGAGGGCCCAGACGCCTACAAGCACTTCGATGCGCGTGATAACGGCTGGACAAAAGTGGTGCTCAAACCGGCGGCTTGACGCTCCACGCGTTGCCTTCGCCGGCTGTATCACGGCCGGCGTTTTTCGCTATTCGATCGAGCGGAGAGACCTTCCATGAATGACCTTCCAGTAGTGAGCATCGCCGCCAGGCCGTTGCCATTCGAGCCTGCTTTCGAGCAGATCCCCGACGACGAGGCACAGACCAGCGAGGAACTGAACAAAGCGCTGCATGCCATCATGGAAACTACGTTCAAGGACAATGGACACGCCACGCGCAGCGTTCACGCCAAGGCCCATGGCGTGCTGCGCGGGCGGATCACGGTGCTCGATAATCTTCCGGCCGAATTCGCCCAAGGCGCTTTTGCGACGCCGGGAACGTTGCCGGTGGTTTTGCGTTTCTCAACCAATCCGGGCGACATTCTTGATGACAAGGTGTCGACCCCGCGCGGGTTGGCACTGAAGATCATTGGCGTGGACGGCCCACGGCTGCCGGGCAGCGATGGGGCGGTGACGCAGGATTTTGTGATGATCAACGCCAAAGCCTTTACGTCGGCCACGCCCAAAGCATTTCTTAAATCACTGAAGTTGCTGGCGAAGACGACCGATAAAGCGCCCGGGCTGAAGAAAGCGTTTTCTGCATTACTGCGCGGTGTTGAGGCGGCGATTGAATCCGCGGGCGGTGAAAGTGGCACGCTGAAGAGTCTCGGCGGCCACCCGCAAACGCACATTCTCGGCGAGAGTTTCAGCACGGTCGCGCCATTACTGTATGGCGCGTACTACGCAAAAATTGCAGTCGTGCCGATTTCTCCCTCACTGACGGCGTTGACTCATCAGCACGTCGACTTTGCCGACAACCCCAATGGCCTGCGCGCAGCGGTCAAAGCGTATTTCGCGCAGAACTCGGGGGTGTGGGAGGTGCGCGTACAACTGGCCACAGACCTTGAGAAAATGCCGATCGAAGACGCCTCGGTCGAGTGGCCGGAGAAACTCAGCCCTTACCTCACCGTCGCGCGAATCGAAGTCGATGCGCAGGACGCCTGGGCCAGCGACAACGTCGAAGCAATTGACGACCGTATGTCGTTCAGCCCGTGGCATGGTTTGGCTGCGCATCGGCCGTTGGGCGGAGTCATGCGGGTACGTAAACCGGCCTATGAAATGTCGGCCGGGTTTCGCGCGGAGCACAATGGTTGTCCGATGCAGGAACCTCGTTGAGCTCGATCATCGGGTCTGGCGCGAGCGGTTGCTTGGATCACCTTCTGCCAACATGCGCTTCAGGCATTCCCGCTCCGGCGCGCCGGGCAACACACCGGTGGTTGTCGCCAGCAGTACAGTGACGCCTTCGCCATTGACGACGCTGACCTCGGCTCTCGCGTGCCCGCGCTCAGCAATGTCGGTGATCAACCACTGGCAGGTGATCTGTTCTTCGGCGTACACCGGGCGCTTGAATTCGAAACTCATGCCACTGGCCAGCCAGCCAATCTGCCCGCCAATCTCGGTCATCAGGCTGGCCGTCAGCAGGCCGTGGGCGACGGGCGCCTTGAACCGGCGTAATTGCGCGTATTCAGCGTCGCAGTGCACCGGGTTGTAATCCCGCGAGATCTGCGCAAATTGCTGGATATCGTCGTAGGAGAAACAGCGGACAACGCTGAAACTGTCTCCGACCTTCAGGCCCTCGGCGGCACGTTCTCTCGGCGTTTTCATAGGCTTCCTTGAATAGGCATTGGCTCGAAGGATAGGTCAGGCACGCAGTTGTTCAATCAGCAGCACCAGCGCGATCACGATCATGATCGCCCCGGACAAGCGACTGACCACGCGTGCGGCGGCCGGACGGGCCTGAAGCACGACTTGCGAGCCGAAACCCACCAGCAGATAAATCACTCCGCAACTGACGGTGTGCACCAGCCCGAGCGCGATCATCTGCGCAGGCACTGGCCAAGCTGCGGCGGTGCTGGTGAATTGCGGCAGCAGCGCGAGAAACAGCAAGAACACTTTCGGATTCAACCCGCTGACACAAAAGCCCTTGAAGGCCCAGCGCGCCCACAAATCAGTGCTCTGGCTTGCATCAGCGTGCGGCGTGGGCGGGCGGGCTAGCAGATTAGCGCCTAACCACAGCAGATAACCGGCGCCGGCCACCGTCAGCACCGACAAGGCCAAAGGATGATTGGCGACCAGTGTGCCGACACCCGCCGCGACAATGACGGTTGCGAGCAAATGCCCGGACAACAGCCCCGCCACGGCAGGCAGAACGACGCGATGCCTCAAGCCTGCGGAGATCGCGTACGCCCAATCGGCCCCCGGCGTGATGACAAACAGAATCGACACCGCCCAGAACGCGGCGAACATGCTCAAAGTCATGGCGTCACCCAGGGTCGTTGATTGGAGGTGGTTTTGATCATCGTTGCTTCCTGAACAGTGTTTTGTGCCAAGGAAGAATAATGAAAACGGGCTAGAATCTTCTTTCAAAGATGATCGTTGTGGCGTCGCAAATTGGAAGGTTTTACTGAATGGACAGAATTGATCGCAATATTCTTGCTGAGCTGCAAAAGGATGGTCGGTTGTCGGTGACTGAACTGGCGGATCGCGTCGGGTTGAGCCTTTCACCGTGTCATCGCCGCGTGCGGGCGTTGGAGGAGTCTGGGGTGTTGCTGGGTTATCGCGCGCAACTCGATCCAGCTGCGCTGGGCTTCAACTTCTCCGCGATGGTGTTCGTCACCCTGCGCGAGGGCAATCGTCAAGCTGTCGAAGCGTTTGAGACGGCGCTGGTGGAGATTCCACACGTGGTGGATGCGCAACGGCTGTTTGGTGAGCCTGATTATTTGCTGCACGTCATCACTGAGGATCTGCCGGCGTTTCAGCGTTTGTACGACGAGAGCCTGTCGACGTTGCCCAATGTGCAGCGGCTGACATCGACGTTGGTGATGAAGCGGGTGGTGCAGGATCGGCCGTTGCCGTTGGGAGTTTGAAAAAGGGGGCGCTGCGCACCCCAACGGGGATAAATCCCCTCGCCACAGGGGGCTGTATTGTGATTTGGTTGAACTAAAAGCTGACCGGCTCGTCAGGATATTAAGTTGTCCATTCAACCACTGACGGATATCCGCATGCACACCTATACCTTGGAATACCTGTTTAACGGCGAGCCGCGTAGCCACACCTTCGAACTCAAAGACACCCATCTGGCCGAGCATGAAGCGGCCATGCATCTATTGGAGTTGCATTTGGGCGATGCCGAAAACGGCTTGCTGATGCCCACGGCAGACGCCACTCCGGAAGAAATTCTGGAGCAGGCCGAGCGGGTAGGGTTGACGCAGATTCGCGTGGTCAATCAAACGCGATGAGGGCGGCGCCGATTGCAGTGTGCGTTGCAACACTGCGATCGGTCCTGAAACGCGGGGATCAGCTTTCGGCGGTTTCGCTTGGGGTTGCAGCGGCCTCGGCGTCCAGCTTCAGGCGATCAGCCTTGCTGATGTATTTCGGCTTTTTTGGCGCCAGTTTGGCGCTGGCCTTTTTGGCCTTTTCCTTGAACAACTGCTTGAGTTTCTTTTGACGGTTCATCGGTTTTACTCGGTTTTAAAGGCGCAATAGCAACTAGCGAAGAGCGTAAACGTAAGCGTCGATGGTTGAGCCGTCTGCCAGCGTCACCTGCGTCAGCAGGCGTTGGTATTCAGAACCTTCGAATTCGTCGAGCGCAGCCCAGTGTTCGGGAAAATTCTCGGAGGAGAACACATAGCCGGCAATGTCGTCGCCATCGTCGGCAATGATCAGGCCGGGATAACCCAATTCCGCGCCCCAACCGGCTTCGGCCAAACGGCCTTTGAGCGTGGCAGTTTCCCAGACGCCGCCGATCTTCAGCATGACATGCTCATTCGGTCGCCCCGGGCCCAGGGTTCCATAAACGAATAGACGCTCCACGTTTGCTCTCCGCTGGAAAAGGGGTGAATCCTGACCTATGGATCGAGTCCAGGCAATCAACAACTGGGGTCACAGCGATATAAAGTCCCGAACGGCTTTAATCGTCGGCACCGGTGCCTCTTCCATCAGCCAATGACCTGCCGCAGGAATCACCACTTCCGTGACGTTGTCAGCGGCATTGCGCATGACGATCGCCTCGTTGTTGCCAAAGGATTTCTCGCCGCCCACCGCCAGTACCGGCATGCTCAAGTGTTTTTGCAACACCGGCTCGTTGTCGAGGGCATCCTGACGAATGCTGCGAAATTGCGCGAAAGCGGCGTGCATGGCACCCGGGCGCGCATAGAGTTTGGCGTAGTGCTGACGGGTTTGTTCATCGACCTTGGCCGGGGTGCCGGCGAATTCGTTCCAGAAGCGGTCGAGGTAGATGCGCTCGCGGCCAGCCACCAAGCGCTCCATGTCCTTACCACCAAAATCGAAGTGCCAAAGCATCGGCGAGCGCACGATGTCGTTCCACGGCGTAATGCCTGGAACAGGCGCGTCCATCACCACCAAACGGTCGGTGAGCTGCGGATAGCGTGCGGCGTAGGCAAACGCGACCATCGTGCCGATGTCATGGCCGATGACCACCGAGTGTTCGATTTTCAACGCGCTCAACACCGCGCGAATGTCGCCGGCCTGTGTCTTCTTGTCATAACCGCCCTCGGGGATCGACGACAACCCCATGCCACGCAGATCCGGCACCACCACCGTGTGATCGCGCGCCAGATCCGTCGCCAGCGGCGCCCACATGTCGCCGGTATCGCCAAAACCATGCAGCAACACCACCGCCGGGCCTTTGCCGCCGACCCGAACGTGCATCGTCGCGCCTTCGACCTTGATGTCCTGCGTCTTGAAGCCTGCGGGGAATGGCGTGATGTCAGCGTGGGCTGGGAGGCTCAGCGCGAGGAGGGTGAGGGCGGTCAGCAAGGGACGGATCATGTCGGTGGCTCCGGATGCGGGGGCGCTGTTGGGGGAATGGAATGAGCGTAGACGGATCCATGGGGGCAGGAGGGTTTTTAATCGACAGCCAGAAGCTGGGTCAGGGACGTCAAATCGCTGTGCAGTCGCCTCCTGAACTTGTGTCCGTTCAATCATCTAAGCTGAACGTGCAGCGTCCGGAATTCACAGGAGCACGCAACCATGTAGGAACCTCTCATGTTCAGATTACGCTCAACGATTGCAATGCTTTCATGCGTCGCGCTGATTGTCGGTTCTACCGCCGCGCTGGCCGATCCCGGTAACGGAAAGGGCCAGGGCAACGGTAAAGGTAACTCGCAAAACGTGCAGAACCAGGGTGGACAGGACGGGCACGGCAACAAGGGCAAGAAGTCCGGTGGCGACTGGGGCAATGGCCCAAGCATCGACCGCGGCAACGTGCTCGGCATTGTCGGTGGCTATCGCGATTACTGGAGCCCGGGGCCGTCGTTGCCGCCCGGGATCCAGAAAAACCTCGCACGCGGCAAGCCCCTGCCACCGGGGATCGCGAAGAAACTGGATGGACGACTCGTCGGCCATCTGCCGCATTACGACGGCTATGAATGGCAGCAGGCGGGCACGGATCTGATCCTCATAGCGTTGGCGACGGGTCTCATCTACGAAGTCCTCAACGGGGCTTTTGATTAGCGAGGGGAGATGGGGGGACAGGCCGTACTTTAGTCAAACACGACAGTGGCGGCTTGCTCCGGGAACTCGGCCGTCATTTGATCAAGGCATTTTTGCATCAGCCGCGCATCCCTAGGCAAGTGGCTGGAGAACGCCTGCCATCCTGAAATCTGCAGCTTGAGCGGCATTTCAACCAGCCCAGTGATCGCGTCCCAGAAAGCATCCCAGTTACAGCCGTACCAATCAGGGAAACCCAGGCTTTCGCGCAGCAACGCGTGAAGTTCGGCGGAACACGTCACTTCACTCAAATCAATGGTTACAGTCTGTACTCTAGGCATCATCAGCACGTGAACTCGGATCGCGGAAGTGAACGGGACAGCATTGTTTATCACCTATCCTGTGGGAGCCGAGCTTGCTCGCGAAGAGGCCGGCGCATTCAACATTTCTTTCGACAGTTACCCCGCCTTCGCGAGCAAGCTCGGCTCCTACAAGGGATCAGCGTTGATTGAGGTATCTGCGTTCAAACTGCCCGCTCACCCAACCGCTCCACCAGCCTCACCAGATACCCGTCCGGATCCTGAACAATAAACTCGCGCTGACCCACCTCGACTTCCGCCGCCCGGTACCACGTGTCCTTGCACTCGCGGTACAGGGCAAATCCGGCATGACCCAGTTTCTCGATGACGGGGGTGACGGCGACAACATCAATCTGCAAGTTGATACCTCTGCCAAACGGCTTGCTCAACGGCGCGGTCAGCCATTGACCCGGCTGCGGATCGACTTGCTCCAGCATGACTTGGGCGCCATTGAGATCCAGATAAGCAAAGCCGTGTTCCGGGCGCTGGTAGGCGATGGTGAACCCCAGGCAGGACACCCAGAAATTCAGGCTGTCCGGCAGGTCGGTGACCATCAATTCCGGGACGAGCGTGTTGCGTTTGAACATGAGGTGAATTCCGTTTCGTTGGATATTTTGTCGCGAGTCTATCTCGAATCGCTATCCAATCCACACACTCAACACCCCGGCAGCCAAAGCGACCAGCGCGGTATTCAGACACACCAGCGCAAAGCCAAACCTGACCAGTTCACTCTCTTCTTTGGCCTGGGTTTTGGCCAACCCGAGAATCAACATGACGATCGACAGCGAGCCCAATGCCGCATGCCCGGCCGCGCTGTTTTGTACCGCTGCCAACAACAGACGCGAAGACTCGGGCAGCATCGCGATGGCGGGCATGAAGATCGCGTTGCCGCCGACGTTCGACCCGGTCATGTAGCCTGATAGCGCACCCAATAATGCAACCAGCGAGGTCGCGGCGCTGGGCGATAGACCTGAGAGCAATTGCATCAGGCCCGCGAGAAAACCCGCTTTGACCATCATCTGCGACATCGCCAGAAAGAAGAAAATCGTCAGCAACGGCCGTTTTGCTCGGGCAGCCAATCCGCTCAGCATGCCGCTGTCGGTAACGTTTTTTCGCGTGTGAAAGCCTAACCCGATCAACACCAGAATCAACGCCACACCGGGGGAGGCCAACGGTTTCCAACTGACCTGAGCACCTTGCACCACCCAGTGATTTTGCCAATCAGTGATTGCCCACAACACTTTCAACGCGACGATGCTGACGATCAACAACAGATACGGCCAAGCCTGACGTGGCCAATGCAATTCATCGTGTTCGCTCATGTTGCGAGACCGTCGCCATAGGCCGGCGGCCAGTGCAGCGGTCGCCGTCACCAGACCTGCGGCAACACCGGCGACTTCCGGCCCCAGCCAGCGACTGGTGCCATACAACACGCTGATGAAGATCAACCAAAACGCGCCCAGCGCCCGCCATTCCTGCCATTGCCGCGCACCCGCCAGATACAACGCCAACGCTGCCAATCCGAGGAAAACCAGCGCACTGGTCAGCGCCGACGTTTGCGCCAGCATGGCGGCATCCAGTTGCGCCAGCGAAGCGCCAATCACCGAGGCCAGGCCCAATGTGCCCCACGGCATGATCGCCATCCCGGTAAGCGCAATGCGCAAGGCAACCCGGCGTTCGAATAGACTTAACAGCAGCGGCACCGTCGCAATCAGCGACACACCGAAACCGGTCATCGCCTCCAGCAACGGCGCCAGCCCGAGCACGATAAACACCACTTGATCGCCGCGCCCCAGTCCCAGCGAACGCACCCATTGGCTGACGGCTAAATTGACGCCGAGCCGCTCGATCACCATCACAAACGCCAGCCCCGGCACAATCACGAATGCAGTGCTGGCGAACAACACGGCGGTGTCTTGAGCGGCGGCCAGCAGGCTGCTCGATTGCCAGGCATCAGCTGCGCCTGCAATCCAGAGCACCATCACCAGCAGCGTGCCGGCGACAGCGGCCTGAACCGGAGGCCGGCGCAGCACGACCAACATGGCGGTCACCAGCAAAACAGGGGAGAGATGAAACAGTGCGTCCATGGCCAACATTTCCCTGTGCAAGTTCTTGATCAGCCGGCGAATGCCGACTGCGAGCAAGATAATATTTCGCGCGACTGGATAAAGGTGCGCAGTTTTCTGCTAGTTTTCGAGAAAATTTCTCACGGATGAATCATGGCCAAAATGCCCGCTGTACCCGAATCGCTGGATAAATTCGATCGCGCCATCCTCGCGCTTGTCCAGCGCGACAACGCGATGCCGCTGCGCCTGATGGCCGAGCAGGTCAATCTGTCCACGGCGGCGGTTCAGCGCCGCATCAAGCGGATGGAAGAGGCGGGCGTGATTACCGGCAATGTTGCGGTTGTCGACCCGAATGCGGTGGGTCGCCCGATCACCATCATTGTTGAAGTGATGGCCGAGCGAACCAGCATCGAAGCGCTGGAGGCAATGAAGGCGCACTTCCGGGTGCCCGAGGTTCAGCAGTGCTATTACGTCACCGGCGAGGTGGATTTTGTGCTGGTACTGACGGTCGCCAGCATGCAGGAATATCAGGCGCTGGCGCGGCGATTGTTTGCCGAGAACACCAACGTAACGTGGTTCAAAACCATTGTGGCGCTGGATCGGGTGAAGGTCGGGCTTGAGGTGCCGGCGGGTTGATGCGGCGCGGCTGAAAAAGCTATCGCGAGCAGGCTCACTCCTACAGGGGAACGCATTTCAAACTGTAGGAGTGAGCCTGCTCGCGAAGGGGGTAGTCGGGCCACCGCAAAAGCCCCCTCAACTCCCCAATCCATCCAAAAACCGCGAAATTTGCCGCGCCCCGCAAAGCCGAACCACCGGCACCTGCGGCGCAATCGCCAGCCGATTCGCCTCGATGCTCGGCCGATTCACCCGGTCGTAATTCCAGACAAATTTCAAAAACTCCAAAAACGCCTTGTCCAGCCGTTCCGTACAACCCGCCGGCAGATCCGCCCGAGGCTTGTTCAGCGCGCTGCGCAGAATCACTCGCTTGATGCAGACAACGCGAGGCGTATCGAGCCAAACCACCAGGTCGGCGCGAGGCAATCGCAAATCAAACGTGCGCCGCGAATAATTGCCCTCGCACACCCACGCATCGCCGGCGACAGACTGACGTACTCGCTCGCGGAAAATTTCATTGTCCGGTTCGATCCAGCCGGGCTCCCAGAACAGTGTGTCCAAATGAACCACCGGCAGCGACAGTCGATGACCAATCTCGCGGGCGAGGGTGGATTTACCGCTGCCCGAATTACCCAAAATCACAACGCGCTGCATGTGCAAATCCCTTGCTGAAAAAAAGCGCGCAAGTCTAAAGCAATCCTTGATCGAAGGCGCAGCAAAAGGCGTCACTTGGTCAGCCTGATCGGCGCTGCGCTTGAGATGTCCGCAGCCGTTGGGCAAACTCCGCCGTTTGACTGGCCGCCACACCTTCGCGAAGGGTCGCACACCGCCAAAAGCCGTCGCTCGAAGGAGTCTTTTGTTGAACCACAACACCTTGTCCCAACGCCTGGAACGCGTGGCTACGCACGTGCCGGCGGGTGCACGCCTGGCCGATATCGGCTCCGATCACGGCTATTTGCCGGTGGCGTTGATGCGTCGTGGCGCGATCAGCTCGGCGGTGGCGGGCGAGGTCGCGTTGACGCCGTTTCGCGCCGCTGAACGCACCGTGCGCGAAAACGATCTTGAGCAACACATCACCGTGCGCCATGCCAACGGTCTGGCGGCGATCAAACCGGGCGACGCGATCACTGCGCTGACGATTTGCGGCATGGGCGGCGAGACGATTCGCGACATCCTCGACAGCGGTAAAACCCATCTCAGCGGTGAAGAGCGTTTGATCCTGCAACCCAACGGCGGCGAGCAGCCGCTGCGTCAGTGGTTGATGGACAACGGCTACACCATCCTCTGTGAAGAACTGCTGCACGAAAACCGTTTCTACTACGAAATCATCGTCGCCGAACGTGCTGGGCCAGTGGCTTACACCGACGAAGAACTGTATTTCGGCCCACTGCAAATGCGCGCCCGCAGCGCGGCATTTCTGAGCAAATGGCAGCGCAAGTTGAAGTACAAACAGAAAACACTGGCCCAGTTCGCCCACGCCCGCGATGCAGTGCCCGAGGCGAAAGTGCAGGACACCGCTCGGCAGGTGCGCTGGATCGCTGAACTGTTAGCTTGAACGGCAGAACCGATCGGGACGGCACGCCTCAAGTGCCGCCGATACGCGGCCCTCGCTGATCTCTTCACTCGCTAGTCGGCCGACGATGGCGGCGAGTGTCACCCCCGGATGCATCGCGCAAACATAGACGCCGTTGATATTCGGCAAGAATCCAACGATGGGGACGCCATCGACAGGCATGGGTCGAAGGCCGACGAAAACGCCGTCCGGCTCAATAGAAATAACCCCGTCCAACTCGCTTTGAATGCCTTTGGCTGTGCGCAACGCAATCTGCGCTGGCTGGTTTCCGAAGGCTTCTCCCAAATAATCTTCCGCCGCCAGCAACGTGCCGTTGACGCGCTGCCGAACTTCCATCGCGGAGTTGGAGATGACGCCGTTCACAAGGCTGGGCTGAGTCTTGTAGCGAATGAAAATGGCGGGTGATGCGTCCACCGGCAACGTAACGTTGAGCATCGCCGCCAACCCCGGGATCGCTGTGCCGGCGGCCAGCACCACTACATCAGCATCGACTGTGCCTGTTTCGGTTTTAAGGCCGGTAACGGTTGAATCGCGGGAAATAAAGCCAAGCACTCGGGTGTGAGTCAGCACTGTCGCCCCGTGAGTCTTGGCGCCGGAGAGCAGCGCGTGAGTCACTTGCACAGCATCAACTGCGCCTTCTTCGGCTCGATAGCTCGCCTGCTCTGGTGGATTTTTCAGTTTGGGTTCAAGACGTCGGATATCATCCCGATTCAGCCGCGATGCCGAACACGGGATGCCCGCGCCGTACGTCAGAGCGCCAGTCCACTGCACGTTCAGGTCGGGCAACTCGGCTTCGAGCCGATGATATTCGGCGATGGCGGCGCTGCGTAACGGCGCGATGGGATCAGGCCCGGAATGTGTCGTGTTGAGCCACGCGAACGAATGTCCAGTCACGCCGCTGGCAATTTCCCCAGCCTCTATCACGATGACTTTTGCGCCTTTGCCCGCCAAGTGATAAGCCACGGACGCACCCACAATGCCCGCGCCAATCACCACAATGCGTTTGCCTGCTCCATTTCCCATTTCAACGTCCCTGCAATCAACGAAAAAGTTCGAACTGATAGGTGATTGTAGCGTCCACCCACAGAGGCAACGCATCGCTCGCCAATTCGCGGCGATGGCAAATCCATTGTTCAGGAGACGATCATGAAGAAAATCTGCGCGTGTCTGGGAATCTGCAGCGTGATGCTGCTGCAAGGTTGTTACGAGGGTTCCAACGATGCTCCCAACAAGGAAGGCGACAAGAGCAAAGCGTCTCTGCAAATACAGCAGGACAAGCCTGAAGACAGTAAATGAACCCGATGGGTGAGGGAGCAATCTCCCTCACCCTCTATCGGTTTAGCGGCTGGAATTAGAGGTCGCGCCATGGGTGATGTGCTTGGGCCCCGCCAACGCCCAGGCAATCAAACCGAACAACGGCACAAACACGATCAGTACGATCCACACGCCCTTGGTACTCGATTTCCCCTCGCTTTTGCGCACCCGATTGATGGCCCAAAGCTCGATAAGCAGAAGAACTGCCGCCAGTACGATCCACACGGTTTCGATATGCATTGGCTACCTCCTGATGGTCTATGCGTTAGGTGGCCTTAGGTGCGTTGGGTTCATTTATTTTGAGGAATGCCTGATCACACGGTCGACTCCAGCGCAGCTTGGTCGCTGACCACGTTTGCCCGCGCGTGTTGAAAGCGCAAAAAATCCTCGACCGGCATCGCTTTGCCAAACAGCCAGCCCTGACCGAAATGCACACCATTGGCGCGCAAGTAATCCCGTTGTGCCTCGGTTTCGATGCCTTCGGCGACGATCTTCAATTGCAGACTCTTGGCCATCTCAATGATGTGGCCGGTGACCGATCCGGTCGCTGCATCCTGTTCAATGTTGTCGACGAACGACTTGTCGATTTTCAGCACGTCCAGCGGTAGCCGTTGCAGGTGTTGCAGGCTGGAGAATCCGGTGCCGAAGTCATCGATCGCGGCCAGATAACCCAGTTCGCGGGCGTGATTGACCGTGGCGCGGGCGGCGTCGATGTCGAGGAAACCGCGTTCGGTGGCCTCCAGCCAGATCTGATTCTGCTGCACACCGGCCTTGTGCAATGCAGCCTCCAGGCCGGGCAGGAAGCGCCCGCTGCTGACGTCCCTGGCGGCGAGGTTGATCGCCACGTGCAGACCGCGCTCCTTGACCAGCAAGGGGCCGATGTCGCGCATCACCGAATCGATGACTTGATCGGTGATTGGCAGAATCAGGCCACTGCGTTCGGCCAGCGGGATGAACGCGTCGGGGCAGACCATCGAACCGTCGGGATGCTGCCAGCGCACCAAGGCTTCGGCACCGACACAGGCGCCATCGCTGAGGCTGACAATCGGTTGATAGTGAACGACGAATTCGCGATTGCGCACCGCCAGTTTCAGCTCGGCCAGCGGCGACAAGCGTTGGCGTGTGCGGCGCACGATCAGCAACACCAACAGGCCGGCGAGCAAACCGCCGATGGGCAACAGCCGCATTTCCCGGCGAACCAGCCCCTGCATCAACTCATGCCGGGAGATCGCGGCAATCGCCACCCAGTCACCGCTGTGCACGAGGGTGTAGAGGTAACCTCCGTCCAGAGCCGAATGCGAACCCGAGTGCACGCGGCTGAGAAAATGCTCCGCTCCCGGTCGCGAGGCGCTGACCAACTGGCCCGCTGCGGTGCCGACCGTCAGGTGCATATCCTCTTCGAGCATCACATGGAGGAATTGTGCGGGGTCGACCAGCACATTGAACGCCGCGTATTGCAGCGCCATCATCGGCTTGGCCGGGACGATGCGTGACTGCACACCGAGCGACACGCGCACGCCGTCGGTGGTGGTGAAGTCCTCCGGCCATGGCGTTGCGTGGTGTCCGACCGGGCCCCAGGAACCGCAGGCATAAATCTCCTGCTCGACATAACCGACCGACTTCACTGAAAAGGTGTTGATGGTCAGCAGGCGCATCTCATCGATGCTCTCGGGTGTGCAGGGCGCCAGGCTTGAGCCGGCGATGGTTTTGAGGGCGCTGGCGGCTTCGTTGAAGGTGCCGCTGGCCCGACTGGAGGCGACGGCTGCGAGGGTTTCCAGACGCTGTTGCGCGGCGTGCAGATTGAGCACCCAGGCCAGATAACCCATCAACAATACGGGAACCAAGACACACGGAAACCCCAGGAGAATGCTCCCCCAGACGATGCGTTTTTTATTCATTTGTCGCCACCTTGGCCCAAGGCCTGTGACGTGCGCACAGCACGGCTGTCTTCCAGCAAAGACAGATTACGGCGGCGCTGGCGGGCAAATATTGCTGTGGATCAAAAAGTCAGCTGAATGGATAAAGCCGTGCAGAAACACTGCGCAGGCCACGGGTTTTCCGCCATCTTTCGAAATAGCTACTAAGGTTTAAAGCTGTATTTACCACGCAAGACTCCGGTGGTGCCGTCAGTCGCCTGCCACGGGGGAAAACGCTGGACAAGGAGGTTTTCATGCAAAGCGCTTGTGTGCATCCATTCAGCGGGCATGCCCCGAACTTTCTTCGCAGTGCCTTGCTGATTGCCATGGCCAATGCCCTGACCCTAACCGATGCTTACGCCGCCTGTGGGCCGCTGGCTGCTGGCGCCTATAACGTCTCGCAAACCTGCACGCCGGCTGCCGGTATCGACGCCACGATCAGCACGCAAGCGGGCACGAGCATCACCACCACGGCCGGCGCCTCGGTGCTCGTTCGTGGCAACAACAGCAACTCGGCGCTCAGCCTCAGCGGCACGACCGTCAACAGCACACCACCGACCGCCGCCAACGCAGTGTTTTCCAATGTCATCGGCACGACCGGCAACGCGACGCTGACCGTCGACGGCGGCACCAACACCGTCAACATCGGCGGCAGCGGCCTCGATGCGCTGGCGATCACCAATGCCGGCGCGGGTTCTTCGACGGTCACGGTGACGTCCGGCACTACCCTGAACATCCTCAACACGGTCGTCGGCAACGAGCATGACGGCATCGACGTCAACGGCAGCGGCGGCGGGGCGATCAATGTCAGCCACCAGGGCAATGGGCAGATCACCCTGCTGGGCGGTAACGGAATCTGGACGAAGGCCACGGGCAGCGGCGACAACAACGTCAACGTCGGTGCCGGGGTGAACATTCTGGTGAACAACGACGATGCGCTGTCGGCCGGTCTGCCGATCATCGACGACACCTTGCCGACCGCTGGCGTCGGCAATCACGCCGGGGTGCATACGCGCGCGATCAATGGCAACACCACCGTGGTGAATGCGGCCAGTGTTCAGGGACTGGGCATGAACGCCTTCGGCATCTTCACTGAAGGCGGCGCTGGCAATACGCTTCTGAGCAACAGTGGCACGATCAATACCGACGGCCTCAACGGGTTCGGCATTCGTGCGATTTCGACCGTTGGCAGTATCAATGTCGTCAACAACGGCGCCATCACTACCACTGGCGGCGGTGGCCACGGGATTTACGCCAACGACAATACTGGTGGGCTGGGTTCGATCAGTATCGAAAACAATGCGCCGATCAACGTCGGCAACATCGCCAGTAATGTCGGTGCGCGGGCGATCTATATCATCAAGCGCGGTACCGGCGATGTCACCGTCACGGGCAGTGGCGATCTCACCGTGCTCGGCGCGCAGAGCACCAATCGCGCTTACGGCATCATCGTCAGCGCCGAACAGAATAATGTGTTGATCGATTATTCCGGCAACATCACCGCCAGTGGTTTTGGCGCGGGCGGCATTCGGGTGGATTCCACGGGAGGCAACGTCCGGGTCAACTATTCTGGCGATCGAATCGAAACCTTCAACAGCAATGCCAACGGTATTTACGCTTCCACGCAAGCGCCAACGGGCACGGTCGACATCAGCGCCAGCGGCACGATCATCACGCACTCCGACGCGGGGACGGGTGACGGCAGTGGCATTGGCTCCTTTGGATTGCAGGCGCTGACGCTGGGCGGAAATGTCAGCGCGGTGTTCACCGGCACGCTGATTGACGTCAACGGGGCTGGCGCGGCGATTCTTGCCGGTAGCGCGTTCAACGGCGGCACGGGCGCGGGCACGGTGAATATCAGCAATAGCGGGCAACTGATCGCTCGCGGTGATCAGCAGCGTGGCATTCGCACCTTGTCCGGCGATGGTACGCAAACCATCGTCAACACCGGCTCGATTCAAACGCAGGGCGCCAGCAACAGTCAGGGGATTCTGGCTGAAGCGTCGGGTGCGGCGAATGTTTCGGTCACGAATAGCGGAGCGATCACCTCGCGAGGGACGAATTCATCGGGTATCGCCGCGTTGACGGAGGGCGGCGTTGCCAACGTCAGCAACAGCGCAACGATTCAGGGGGGCTGGGCCGACAGCAGCGGTATCGCCTTGGGTGGTGCAACGCAATCGCTGAACAACACCGGGGTCATCGGTGCGCTCAGCGATGTCGCTGTGCGTGGTGATGCGACCACGCCCGGCACGACGTTTACCCTCGACAACATTGGGCAGATGACCGGCTCGGTGAACGCTGTGAGTGTGGCGAGCACGGTGGCCAACAGCGGCACCTGGACGCTGCGCAATTTTACCGATTCAACCGGCAGCGGCACGCGGGACACGTGGGGTGTGGCGACCAGCAACCTCGGTACTTCGGGTGCCAACAGTATCGACAACAGCGGCGTGATCCGTCTGGCAGAGCAACCGGCGAGCGGTATCGTCAATTTCAGTAGCAGTGGTGCGTATCTGCCGTTTGGGCAGACGTTCAACACGCCGACTGCGGGCGGTGCGGTGCAGGGGCAGTTGCTCGACGTTAATCGCTTCACCAACAGCGGCACCCTCGATCTTCCGGGCGGGACCAACACGGTTGGCAACGTCCTGGTGATCAGCGGCGCTTCTGCTGCGGGCACTAACGGTGGCGGGGTGTTTGTCTCCAATGGCGGTCGCTTGCTGCTCAATACCACGCTGAATGCGGGAGGTGCCGACAGTCGTTCTGACATGTTGGTGGTCGACTCGATCGCTACCGGCAGCGGCGGCGCCACGGGGCTTGCGGTGCGCAATGTCGGTGGTCAGGGTGCGGTGACTCAGGGCAACGGTATTGCGGTGGTCGAGGCGCTCAACAACAGCGCCGGGGCCGGTGATGCCAATGCGTTTCGTCTGGCCAGCCGCGTGGTCGCCGGGCCGTATGAATACCGCCTGCAGCAGGGCGGTGACGACGGCAGTGCGCGCAACAGCTGGTTTCTGCGTTCCGATGCGCCCGTGCCGGATGGGCCGCCAGAGCCACCGACGCCACCGACGCCACCAGTACCGCCTCCGACGCCACCCACGCCGCCGGTACCGCCGCCGACACCGCCGGCCCCGGATCCAACGCCCGATCCCGACCCGACGCCAGACCCCGATCCAACGCCTGCGCCTGCTCCCGTGCCCAACTATCGTCCGGAAGTGTCTCTGTACGGCGCGGTACCCGCATTGGCGCTGGTTTACGGGCGGACGATGGTCGACACCCTGCACGAGCGCGTGGGCGAAGAACGCCTGAACGCCGGCGATCCACTGCCCAAGGAAGATGAATCGACGACGACACCGTCCATGGGCTGGGGCCGGGTGATTTATCGCAGCGGCAAGCAGGATGGCGATCGCAAAAACGCCCTGGGCAACACACCGGAATATAACTATGACCTGACAGCATTTCAGGTCGGCACTGACCTCTATCGCAAAGTCAGAACCGACGGCAGTTATGAGCAGGCCGGCATCTCATTGTCGGCCGGCACCATCGACGCGGGCGTCAGCCATTACACCCGTCGTAATGCCGGGGAGGACACCTTGCGTGCTTATGGTTTGGGCGCCTACTGGACGCACTTCGGCCCGTCCGGTTGGTATCTGGATGGCGTGTTCCAGGTCAATCGCTTCGACGTCGAAGCCAAACCGAGCAACCTGGCGAAACTGAAAACCCGTGGCTGGGGCTACACCGCTTCGCTGGAGAACGGCTACCCGTACGAGTTTGATAAAAACTGGTACGTCGAACCGCAATTGCAGGCGATCTACAGCTACGTCGACCTCGATAGCAGCGACGACGCCGGCGCAAAAATCCGCTTCCGCGACGTCGACTCATTGATTGGCCGCGCGGGTGTGCGCATCGCCAAGGATTGGGACACCGAAGGCGTCGACAAAAGCGCACGACGCACCAATGCGTGGATTCGTCCGAGTGTCTGGCATGAATTCAAGGGGCAGCCGAAGACCGAGTTTTCCTCGGAGACGGGTTACATCCCGTTCGAGTCGGATATTCAGGGCACGTGGGGCGAGGTGAATGTCGGGGTGGACTATCAGGCGAATCGGCGTACGACGGTTACCGCTTCGGCGGGGTATCGCCAAGGGTTTGATGGCGACAGTCATGGGTACGACGCGATGCTGGGGTTCAAGATTAATTTTTAGGGTGCACCCACTGTGGGAGAGGGCTTGCTCGCGAAAGCGGTCGTCCTGCAACAATGATGCTGAATGTGCTATCGCCTTCGCGGGCAAGCCCGGCTCGCACAGGATCCTGCGTCGTACACAAAGTCGGGCTGCTTCAAAACTGTAGGAGCCGAGCTTGCTCGCGAAAGCGGTGTACCTGCCACAGAGATGCCGAACCTGCCGCCGCCTTCGCGGGCAAGCCCGGCTCCCACAGGATCCTGCGTCGTACACAAAGTCGGGCTGCTTCACAAAACTGTAGGAGCCGAGCTTGCTCGCGAAAGCGGTGTGTCTGCCACGGAGGTGTCGAACCTGCCGCCGCCTTCGCGGGCAAGCCCGGCTCCCACAGGCTGCTGCGTCGTACACAAAATCCGCCTACACCACAAAACTGTAGGAGCCGAGCTTGCTCGCGAAAGCGGTGTGTCTGCCACGGAGGTGTCGAACCTGCCGCCGTCATCGCGGGCAAGCCCGGCTCCCACAGGCTGCTGCGTCCTACACAAAATCCGCCTACACCACAAAACTGTAGGAGCCGAGCTTGCTCGCGAAAGCGGTGTGTCTGCCACGGAGGTGTCGAGCCTGCCGCCGTTATCGCGGGCAAGCCCGGCTCCCACAGGCTGCTGCGTCCTACACAAAATCCGCCTACACCACAAAACTGTAGGAGCCGAGCTTGCTCGCGAAAGCGGTGTGTCTGCCACGGAGGTGTCGAGCCTGCCGCCGTTATCGCGGGCAAGCCCGGCTCCCACAGGCTGCTGCGTCCTACACAAAATCCGCCTACACCACAAAACTGTAGGAGCCGAGCTTGCTCGCGAAAGCGGTGTGTCTGCCACGGAGGTGTCGAGCCTGCCGCCGTTATCGCGGGCAAGCCCGGCTCCCACAGGCTGCTGCGTCCTACACAAAATCCGCCTACACCACAAAACTGTAGGAGCCGAGCTTGCTCGCGAAAGCGGTGTGTCTGCCACGGAGGTGTCGAGCCTGCCGCCGTCATCGCGGGCAAGCCCGGCTCCCACAGGGGGCTGCGTCGTACACAAAATCCGCCTACACCACATAACTGTAGGAGCTGAGCTTGCTCGCGAAAGCGGTGTGTCTGCCACGGAGGTGTTGAGCCTGCCTCCGTGTTCGCGGGCAAGCCCGGCTCGCACACCGGGCTGCGTCGTTCACAAAATCCGCCTACACCACATAACTGTAGGAGCTGAGCTTGCTCGCGAAAGCGGTGTGTCTGCCACGGAGGTGTTGAGCCTGCCTCCGTGTTCGCGGGCAAGCCCGGCTCCCACACCGGGCTGCGTCGTTCACAAAATCCGCCTACACCACAAAACTGTAGGAGCTGAGCTTGCTCGCGAAAGCGGTGTGTCTGCCACGGAGGTGTCGAACCTGCCGCCGTCATCGCGGGCAAGCCCGGCTCCCACAGGGTGCTGCGTCGTTTACAAAATCAGGCTACACCACAAAACTGTAGGAGCTGAGCTTGCTCGCGAAAGCGGTGTACCTGCCACAGAGATGCCGAACCTGCCTCCGTCATCGCGGGCAAGCCCGGCTCCCACAGGGTGCTACGTCGTTCACAAAATCCGGCTACACCACAAAACTGTAGGAGCTGAGCTCGCTCGCGAACGCGGTAGACCTGCCACAGAGATGCCGAGCCTAGACCGGATCTGGCGGCGCGGGCGCTGTGATCAGCCCTTGTACGGCAGGTTGCGCATGGTCACCAGCGCCGTGGCGCAAAGCGTTTCCTTGCCATCCTTGACCGCAAACAAATCAGCCGCCGCCACGGTGGTGTTGTTCGACGCATTGATCACCCGCCCTCGGGCGAGCAGTTTTTCACCGTCGGCCGGTGCGATCAACTTGACCGTGAAATCCGTGGTCATGTTGATCCAGCCAGGGGGCAGCAAGGTGCCCGCCGACGAACCGCCGGCAAAGTCCGCCAGCGCACCGATGATTCCGCCCTGGAAAAAGCCGTTGTGCTGAGTGAGTTCTTTGCGCGTCGGCTGCTCGATTTCGCAGTGACCGGGTTTGAGGTAGTTGAAGTGAAAACCCAGCAGTTTCGCCGCCGGCATGCTGAGCACCGCGGCGGGCACGTGCTTGTCGTAATCGGGGTTGCTGGCGGTGAAATCTTCCATGGTATTGATCCTTGTCGTGACATGAGTCACTGGGTATAGCGGCTCAGCGGCAGAAACCAAGGTTTGTGCGAGTTAATAAGGCTTTTGAATATCCTTCGATAACGGGATGCGGTGGGTTACGCCTGCGTTGAAGGCTTTGAGGAAACGCCGTTCGTGATCGGCACTGGGCAACAGGCAGGTGTCGTACTTGCCGAATAATCGATAGCGATTGCGCGCAATGCGGTCGTAGGCCCAATCGCGTAACGCACGCGGGATGACGCGCAACAGCCTTAGCGGTTGCCAGCGCCCGGGTAACTGGCTGATGACTTCGAAAAAGGCCTCCGAACGCTCCCAGTAATGCCGGTCACGAATCACCGCCATGGTGTCGAACTGATCAATCGGCAAACCCGCCCATGCCAGCAGCGCCTGACCCTCGGGCGATTGCACCGCCGCCAGCCGCACGCGGCGTTGCTGATCATGACGAATCAAGAAACGCGCCCAGCCGTTGCACAGTTTGCACACGCCATCGAACAGCACCACGGTTTCACCGGGTTGCAGCAAGGGCGCTGGGGTAGGGCGGGTTTGTGTGGCGGGCATAGGGGCTGATTCTTGGCAGAGGGGCACGTCGGATCATAGCCGGGTGTTGGGTGAATCAAAAGATCGCAACCTTCGGCAGCTCCTGCATGGATCGGTATCTAACCCTTTGGGGGTACTCCCTCAGCGTGATAGGAAGTTTCGCCACGATCCGCATACTGGTCGCACCTTTGACAAAGCCTTGCTTCCTGGCCAGGACGCTATTTTCCGAAAGGTCTGACAATGAAACTAGAACTCGTACAGCTGGCAGGACGCGATGGCGACGCCGCGCACAATCTGCAATGCATTCTGCAAACGATCGCCGACTGCCAGCCTTGCACCGACATCGTGGTGTTTCCCGAGGCGTACCTCACCGGTTTTCTCGGCCATCACAACATTGCCCGACTCGCTGAAAACCTCAGCGGGCCAAACGTGCAGACGATTTGCACCGCCGCCCGCGAACGCGATATCGCGGTGGTGGTTGGCCTGATCGAACGCGACGGCGAGCGCCTCTACAACACCACGCTGTTCATCACCCCAGAAGGCATCGCCCTGAGTTATCGCAAAACCCATCTATGGGTTGGCGAGCCTGAACTGGTGTTGCCCGGCGACCGCTTCGCCACCGTGCGATGGCGCGGAGTGCGCATCGGTTTGTTGATTTGCTACGACATCGAGTTCCCGGAAAGCGCCTGCGCACTGGCCGCGCTCGGCGCCGAACTGATCCTGATCACCGACGGCAACATGCAGCCCTACGGCCACGTTCACCACACCGCCGTCGCCGCTCGGGCGCAGGAAAATCAGCTGTTCGCCGCCATGGTCAATCGCGTCGGCGATGGCGTTGGCGAAGTGTTTGCCGGCGGCAGCACCGTCGTCGATCCGTTCGGTCAGCGTCTGTTTGAAGCCGGCGCGGAGGAATGCCGGCATGTCATCGAGCTGGACATGACGCGCATCGCTCCGGCCCGCGCGCTCTACGATTATCGCGCCGAGAAACGTTTGAAACTCGCCGCTGACATCACCGAACACCCGGACGGTCGCCGCGAGCTGCTGATCCCCTGAACCTTGCGCTATCCATAACAACAATGTCGCGGCGAACGGCCAAGCGCTGGCCGATCCCCCAGGAGCTCCTATGAAACTCAAGCGTTTGCTGCACCTTGGCGTGTTCACCGTTTGCGGCTTGGTGGCGGCCGTCAGTTCGGCGCAGGGCCCCACGGTGAACTTCTACAACTGGTACGACTTTATCGCGCCGGAAGCGCCAAAAGACTTCGAGAAAGAGACCGGCACGCCAATGCTGCTCGACACCTTCGACAGCGCCGACGTCATGCAGAGCAAATTGATGGTCGGCCGCAGCGGCTACGACGTGGCTGTGGTGACCAACAGCGCATTGCCCAACCTGATCAAGGCCGGCGTCTTGAAGGAACTCGACAACAGCCAGTTGAGCAATCGCACGAACCTTGATCCGGACATTCTCGCCAAAGTCGCGCAAAACGATCCCGGCAACCGCTACTCGATCCCGTATCTGTGGGGCACCACGGGGATTGGTTATGACGTCGATCAGGTAAAGAAAATCTTCGGCGACGAGACGCCAGCGGATTCCTGGGATCTGATCTTCAAGGAAGAAAACATCAAGAAACTCAGCCAGTGCGGCGTGGCGATGCTCGACTCGCCGAGCGAGATCATCCCGATCACCTTGCACTACCTCGGCCTGCCGCCGGACAGCACCAACCCCGCCGACTACGAAAAAGCCGAAGCGCTGCTGCTGAAAATCCGCCCTTACATCACCTATTTCGACTCGTCACGCTTCATCACCGATCTGGCCAACGGCAACATCTGCGCGGTGGTCGCCTGGTCGGGCGGCGTGTACGACGCGAAAACCAGCGCCGAGCGGGCGAAGAATGGCCGACAACTGGCCTATCGCATTCCGCGCGAAGGCTCGTCGGTGTGGATTGAAAACCTCGTCCTGCTCAAAGACGCGCCGCACCCGGAGCAGGGCATGCAATTCATCAATTACATGCTGCGCCCCGAGGTCATTGCGAAAAGCACGAACTACCTGAGCTATCCGAATGGCAACAAAACGGCGCTGGCCTTCGTCAATGAGAACCTGCGGAACAATCCGGACATCTATCCGCCAGCCGCAACACTGGCGACGCTGTTTCCTTCGCAGCCATTGCCGCTGAAGATCGAACGGGTGCGTACGCGGGTGTGGAGTAAAGTTAAAAGCGGCACCTGAATCTATTGATGAAACATTACCTGTGGCGAGGGAGCTTGCTCCCGCTGGGGCGCGTAGCGGCCCTCGCTTTTCAATTCCGAAGAGCAGGAGCCTGCTGCGCAGTCCAGCGGGAGCAAGCTCCCTCGCCACAATTACGGTGTTGTTCGTCGTGTCGCGGGATAGCTTGCGATGCCATTTACATTGGCGGCGCAATCCGCGATCCGCGCCGTAATCCACTCACGACTGTACGCCAGCACACTCTGCGCAAACGGGGTCGGAAAGTGAATGAAACCGTGCGGCGAGGAAGGCAGCAGGTACACCTCGACCGGTGCGTATTTCATCCAGCGCTCGGCGATGTGGAGCGTGTCGTCCCTCAGTGGATCCAGCTCACCGGCAAACAGCAGCGCTGGCGGCAAACCACTGAAGTCACCGTACAACGGAGACAACGGTGGCTGACGCCGTTGTTCATCGCTCATGTCCGGCGTCAGCATGCGCAGCGCTTCAACCATCCCCGGCCCGTCCAGCACCAGCGTATCTGCCCGCGCATTGCGCACACTCGGCGTTCCCGTCAGGTCATAAACGCCGTAGTACAACAGCGCCCCGCAGATTCGTTGCAGCAATGGCGGTGACTGTTTCAGTGCCAGCAAAGTCGCTGCCGCCAGATGACCGCCCGCCGATTCGCCGACGACGATAACCGGCAGGTCGGCAAACTCGTCCTCATTGAGCAACCAGCGTACGGCGTTCAGACAGTCCTCGAGCAGGCCTTCAATCGGCGTCGACACGGCCAGACGATAATCGACCGACACCACCGCGACGTCGCAGGTGTTGACCATGGCGATGTTGAAGTTGTCGTTCATCTGCGCGTTGCCGATGACCCAACCGCCGCCATGAAAATCCAGCACCACACCTTTCGGCTGGCCTTTGGGGCGGATGATCCGAACGGGCACCGCGGCGCTGCCACTGCTAATCATTCTTCGCTCAGCCGTCAGGCCGTGCTGACGCAATTGCTTCGCGCCGCCGCCCACCTGACTGAGCCGCAACAACGCCTGAATCAGCCTCGGCGTAAGCCGATTACGAATGCGAAAACGCGGCAACCAGGCGAGTTTTTTATTGAAGGCGTGCACCTCCGCCAACTCCCGCTCGCCCTGCGGCCACGGTGCTTTTCGGGTCGACCTGAAGCCGCCCATCAACGGTTATTACGCAGAATGGAGAAATTCAGCGCCGCCGCCACGCACAACCACACGAGGTACGGAAACAGAATCAAACCAGTGATCACATCCAGCCGCAACGCCATCACCACCATGACCGCCACCACCAGCCACAGCAGCACCAGAATCACCATCGCGGCCAACACTTGATGCGCGCCGAAGAACACCGGCGTCCACAGCGTATTCAGCGCGATCTGCGCCGCCCACAACGCCAAAACCACCTGACTGCCAGGAATCAGCGTCAAGCGATAACCGGCCCAGGCCAGCAACAGATAAATCACCGTCCAGGCCAGCGGAAATGCCCAGTTGGGCGGGGTGAAACGCGGTTTGTTCAGCGACGCATACCATTCGCCCGGTTTGAAAATCACGCCGGTGGTTGCCGCCGCCGCGCAGGCCAGAAGAAAAATGAACAGAGTCATCGCCAGTCCTTAGCTGTGAACAGCTGGTTGGGGGAGGAGGGCCGAGTTGGCCGTGTTAGAGAGAAGACGCCTGGCGTGGCGAAAAGTTTGGAATTGTCTGCGGTTCAAGCACTGGCGGGTCAGCTACGCTCAGCGCAGGGATATTGTTTGGGATTGCTAAGCACAATGCATAAACCTATCGGGAACCCGCTCTGGCTCTGGCTCCTCATTCTGACGTTCAGCGTGTTGTGCCTGGCGATATACCGCGCGCACGTCAATCACCAGCGCCGTAATAGAAAACGCATCGACCAAGAATTTAGCAAAACCATAGCGCAGCACGGTATTGAGAATGTGCAGATCCACAAAGATCACACCCGGTTGGGCTACCGAACCAAAGGTGGAAAAAGACCGTTTGAAGTCCACCGAATTCTTCACGATCCACCTGATCGCTGGTTTGTTTATTCGCATACCGAAGACAGCGATCCGGTGCTGATGCCTATTTCACAACAGCGTGCGGTGGCCGCACGAGGATAAAATGGACTTCATCCTGGATCTGATAGCCCATCGCATCGGCGTGTTTGTGCTGAGATTGCTCAGCGGTGGCCGCTTCAAGGGCGAGAGTGGATTTGCGTGGGGCTGGGCGGTGGCGGTGGGCGGGGTGATTCTGATCGCGCCATTCGTGGCGTTTATCGCGTTGCTCATTCATTACAGTGGCCCGTAGCGTTTGTCGGCTACGGGTCATTTGTACTTAATCCTGATCCATCGCCTCGGCAATCCCTTGATCCTCACCGAGGAACCCGCCGCTCTGATGGTGCCAAAGCCGCGCATAGATGCCGTTTTTGGCCAGCAGTTCGGTGTGGGTGCCTTGTTCGATGATGCGCCCATCGTCCATGACGATCAGTCGATCCATCGCCGCAATGGTCGACAGTCGGTGGGCGATGGCGATGACGGTTTTGCCTTCCATCATTTTGTCGAGGCTTTCCTGAATCGCCACTTCGACTTCCGAGTCCAGCGCGCTGGTGGCTTCGTCGAGGAGCAGGATCGGCGCGTTTTTGAGCATCACTCGGGCAATCGCCACACGTTGACGCTGGCCGCCTGACAGTTTGATGCCGCGCTCGCCGACCAGGGTGTCGTAACCGCTGTGGCCCTGGCGATCGCTCAATTGACTGATGAACTCATCGGCCTGCGCGTTGGCGGCGGCAGTGCGCACTTGCGCGTCGGTGGCATCGGGGCGGCCATAGGCGATGTTGTCGCGAATCGAGCGGTGCAGCAGGGATGTGTCTTGCGTGACCATGCCGATGGCGCTGCGCAGGCTGTCCTGCGTGACGTGCGCGATGTCTTGCCCGTCGATGCGGATCTGGCCTTTGTCGACATCATAGAAGCGCAGCAGCAAGTTGATCAGCGTGGATTTACCGGCGCCGGAGCGCCCGACCAGACCGATTTTTTCGCCCGGACGAATGTTCAGGCTCAGGCCATCGAGCACTTGGCGTTCGCCGTTGTAGTTGAAGCTGACGTTGTCGAACGTGACCGCGCCGCCGGAGGTGACCAAACCCTTCGCGTCCGGCGCATCCTGCACTTTCGGGCTGCGCGTGAAAGTGGCCATGCCGTCCTGCACGGTGCCGATGCTTTCGAACAACGCGGTCATCTGCCACATGATCCAGTGCGACATGCCGTTGATGCGCAAGGCCATCGCGATGATCGCCGCCACGGCACCGGTGCCGATTTCGCCCAAATGCCACAACCACAGCGCATAGCCGCCGGCGCTCATGATCAGGCCGACGACCAATGCCTGGTTGACGATCTCGAACTGGCTGACCAGGCGCATCTGACGAAAACCGGTCTGTTTGAAATCTTCCATCGCCGCGCGCGCGAAGTGCGCTTCACGGTTGGAGTGGGAGAACAGTTTTACCGTGGTGATGTTGGTGTAGGCGTCGGAAATACGGCCGGTCATCGACGAGCGCGCATGCGCCTGTTCCTGGCCGACTTTGCCCAGACGCGGGACGAAATAGACCATGGCCAGGCCAAACAAGGCGATCCAGCCAACGAACGGCAGCATCAGTTTCAATGCAAACCCGCCGGCCAGCGCGATGATCGCGATGAAATACACGCCAATGCCGGGAAGAATTTCGATCAGGGTGAACAGCACGTCACGCACCGCCAGCGCGGTCTGCATGACCTTGGTGGTGACCCGGCCGGAGAACTCATCGGAAAAGAACGAAAGGCTCTGCCGTAGCATCAGCCGGTGGAAATCCCAACGCAGGCGCAACGGCAAATTGATCGCCAGAATCTGGTGCTGCACCATCGTGCGCAGCGCGACCAGGCCGATGCTCGCCACCATGACGATGCCCATGCCCCACAACACGCGGGTTTCCTGCGCACCGGCTTCGCCACCAGCCTTCCAGGTCGAGAGCAGGTCGACGACCTGACCGAGGAACGAAAACAGCCACGCTTCGTAGATCGACACTGCGGCACTGAGCAGCGCAAACAGCAGGATATAGCCGCGCGTGCCGCGAGTGCAGGCCCAAAGGAACCGCGCCAGACCTGCGGGTGGTGGCGGTACTTCGTCTGGGGGGAAGGGGTCGAGTCTTTTTTCAAAAGCGCGAAGCATGGTGGTTTCCGAAACGATAAAGATGAGGGCGATTTTGCCACTTTAAGACTGCATCAGGGTCGGAAGCCGTCATTTACCGATGACTGATTTCAACCCCGACGCAGTGTGGCGATTAACGGAGATGCCCGTTGCGCTGACCCTCAGGCGCGCTTTGGCAGTTTCCAGTTTGGCCGGATGAAGTGGCAGGTGTAGCCATTCGGGATACGTTCGAGGTAGTCCTGATGCTCAGGTTCCGCCTCCCAGAATGGCCCCGCCGGTTCGATTTCAGTAACGACGCGGCCCGGCCACAGTTTTGATGCGTCGACATCGGCAGCGGTGTCTTCGGCAGTGTCGCGTTGCGCTTCGCTGAGGTAATAGATCGCCGAACGATAGCTCGGGCCGAGGTCGTTACCCTGACGGTTCGGCGTGCTCGGGTCGTGGATCTGGAAGAAAAATTCAAGAATCTGCCGATAGCTGATCACCGCCGGATCGAAGACGATCTCGATGGCTTCGGCGTGGTTGCCGTGATTGCGGTAAGTGGCATTCGGTACGTCGCCGCCGGTGTAACCGACCCGCGTTTGCAACACGCCCGGATAACGCCGCAGCAGATCCTGCATGCCCCAGAAGCAGCCGCCGGCGAGAAGGGCAGTTTCGGTTTGAGTGGTCATGTCAGTGCTTCCTCTTGAGGGCATTGGTGTCTGCGTAGTTATGAGGGCGGGTTGGCGGATTCCAAGGAAAAAGGCACGGATTAGTTTTCCGGTCTTTCGACGGCGCTCACAAAGTGGTGCTCATCAACCCGCCGACAACACCGCTGCCGATCACGACCAGCCACGCGGGAAGCCGCCAAAACATCAACGCGATCAGGGCTGCCAGCGCCAGTCCGAAGTCTTCAAGCGTGAAAATGGCGTTCGTCCAGACGGGGTCGTACAGCGCCGTCAACAGCAAGCCGACCACCGCCGCATTGATCCCGGCAAGCGCAGCCCGCGTGCGCACGCTGCGTCGCAAGCGCTCCCAAAAAGGCAAAACCCCTGCGATCAATAAAAAGGACGGGGCGAAGATCGCCAGCAAGCAAAGCAGGCCGCCTGTCCAGCCGGACGGTGCCTGGTTCATCGACGCTCCCAGAAACGCTGCGAACGTAAACAATGGGCCTGGAACCGCCTGAGCAGCCCCATAACCCGCAAGAAAGGTTTCATTACTGACCCAGCCGGGCGGCACCACCTCGGCTTGCAGCAGCGGTAAAACCACGTGTCCGCCGCCGAATACCAGAGCGCCTGCGCGGTAGAAGGCGTCGATCATTGCCACGCTTCTGTCAGCGGTCAGTCCGGCTAACAGTGGCAGGCCCAGCAGCAGTGCAAAAAACAGCGACAGCCAGATTGCGCCGGACTTGCGGCTGATCGGAATTGGCAGTGAATCGTGCGCATCGCTTGGCCCGGGTTTGCACAGCAACACACCGGCAAGTCCGGCAATGACGATCACGCTGACCTGTCCCCACGCAGACGGTTCAAGCAGGGCGCCACACGCAGCAATAACCATGAGAGCAATGCGCGTGAAATCAGGGCAGAGGTTTTTCGCCATGCCCCAGACGGCTTGGGCAACGACCGCGACAGCGACCACTTTGAGGCCGTGAAGGGCGCCGGGCCCAAGTGCATCGCCGTAACGGGAAATACCCAAGGCGAACACAATCAGAAGAGCGGCCGATGGCAACGTGAAGCCGGCCCACGCCGCCAGCGCTCCGCGATAGCCAGCGCGTGACATGCCCAATGCGATGCCCACCTGACTACTGGCCGGTCCTGGCAGAAACTGGCAGAGCGCGACCAGATCGGCATAACTGCGTTCGCTCAGCCAGTGTCGTTTTGTGACGAACTCATGGTGGAAGTAACCCAAATGCGCGATGGGGCCTCCGAATGAGGTCAAGCCCAGGCGCAAGAAGATTGCCAACACCGACCAGGCACTGCTGCGCGTTTCGTTAAAGGGTTGGGCCATTAATACGGTTACTCAGCAGGTTGCCCAGAGCTTTTTTCAAAGGTGTCTTCCTTGAGTGGAGCGTTTTCAGATGTTTTGAGGGTGAACGGGCGGGCCCCTTCGCGAGCAAGCCCGCTCCCACAGGGGTTCTGTGTCGGGCTCAAAATCCGCGTTTGACGCAGATCCCCTGTGGGAGCGGGCTTGCTCGCGAAGAGGCCGGCCGCGCTACCACAAACCTACCGTTTACCAACCGGTATCTCGTCGAGGGCGCGATAAATCGGCAGCCCCAGCTGCACAGCCAGTTCTTCGATCAGATCGGCGCTCCCGGCGGTTCCACCAACATGCAAAACCCCATCGCAGCGCTGCAACAGCGCCTTCGCATAGTCGCGATAAACCCCATCCCCCAACCCCGCCGACGCCACCAACGGAAAATGTCCCGCCTGCAGCAACTCGCTACCAGTGGCCAGCGCTACCCGATCATCTGAACCACACACCACAATCGTCCGTGCCAGCGACGTCGGCATCACTTGCTTGAGGTACTGCAAAAGCATGATGGTCTTGCCATCCATGATCCGCCCGTCATCAACCATCGCCAGTGCTTCGGCAAACGGCAACTCCAGTACCTCGATGTCTTCGCCTTCCTCGGCCAGACCACCGCCATCGCTGATGCGGTCTTGCGGCTGGTACTCACCGACAAAAAAATGCAGGCGTTCAGTCACCGAGCCAGGGCTCATGAACGCTTCGTAGACCTTGCGCACCGATTGCACGCGATAGCCGGTTTCTTCTTCGGCCTCAAGGCGCACGCGCTCTTCAGGGCTGGCGTCATCCAGCAATCCGGCAGCGGTTTCGATCAGGTAGCCCTCATGGCCATTGACGAACGTCGGGATGCGGAACTGGCGGATGAGAATGACGGTGCGTTTCGCCAGATTGTAGAGACCGATCGTGGCGCCATTGCCGCGATCGTAGACCTCACGGGTGAGCGCCTGCCAACTGCCGTCGCGACGTTGCAGTTCGAAATCGATTTTCTTCAGGATGTACCAGTTGTCCGACAGCAGATGCTGGGCGACGATGCGCACATTGCGGTGATTCATGAACAAGCAGCCTTGCTGGAAATTTATGAATTAATACCACACGTCTGCACGAAACTTCGCTAATCGACAGACACGCCTTGCACAGCCCCGTTGAGCAGGATGAGTTCGACGGCTTGATCGATGCTCAGTTGCGCCGTATCAACCGTGAGCGGTGCTGGCGACCAGGGTTCATAGTCATGATCAAGCACCGATTGCCACGAGGGTGGGATCAACCCCGGAACATCTGACTGCCGCTGTTCAACGCGCCGACGGTGCTCTTGCGGGTCTGAGCAGATCACTTCGATATTCAGCAGTGCAGCGTTAGCACGGGCGGCAACATCGGCCCACGCTTGTCTGCTTTCAGCCACAGGATTGACGCAGTCGACGATGACAGTGTGACCCGGTCGAAGATTGCCCAGCGCCAGTTCAAGCGCAACAAAATAACCACTGCGGCCGACATCGCCTGCGAGAACGTCGGCGTTACGGATAGCTTGTTCAATCGTATCAATCCTCAGGTACGTGGCTTTTAACCGCGTCGCGACAGATTTGGCGAGGGTCGTTTTGCCGGTGCCGGGCAAACCGCTGAACACAATAAGCATGGGGAGTTCCTCAGCGTTGACTCAGCCATTCTTCCCGGCTGATTTCCCAAAGATCCCGGGGCCAGCGGCCGCTGACGAAGTCGCCTTCATCGCTGCCGATCAGGCGCATGCCGCTGCGTTCGGAGAGCCGGCGCGAGGCGATATTGGGCGCCGCTTTTGGCACGCGCATGAGCGTGCGATTCAAGGTTTCGAACCAATAATCGGTGACGGCGGCGCAGGCTTCGGTCATCAAGCCTTGACCGTGCCATGCCGGCGCGAGCCAGAGCCCACGGTTGTTGTCCTGCTCATCCATCAGGCTGATGTTGCCGATCAATTGTTCAGGTGTCGATTTCAGCCGCAGCGACCAATGCCACTCCTTGCCAGCGGCCATCGCCGGCAATGCAATGTCGCGCAGGTAGGTGAGGGCGCCGTCGGCGGGGTAGGGCCAAGGGACGAGGGCGTTCAGGTAACGCACCACTTCCCAGTGCGCAAATTGCTGCTGCACGGCATCAGCGTCGGCCAGTTCCAGCGGGCGCAGGATCAGCCGTTCGGTGTACAACGTCGGTATCTCTTCCATAAACCTGCCGCCTCCTTGAGCATTGCTAATGAACGCTCAAGGCTAACCCATCTTTACCAAGTTGCGGCAGTGGCTTTCGGCAGGCTCAATTTGCCGCTGTCGACAAAACGCATGGTGCCGAACAAGCCGCCGGCGAGTTTTCCGCGCAGCACGTACGGCAGATTGTCGAGGGTTTGCGTCTGACTGAGGCCGAGGGTTTGGCGCAGTACCGAGAACGCGGAAATGCTCACCGGCACGCTGACGATGGTTTCGGAGAAGCGCGGAATCGAGCCGCTCTGATCGCTCACGCCCGAGGCCAGTGAATGGCCGTTGACTTCCAGATCGAGGGCGATGCCGTTGTAGTCGATGGCGGTTTCGTTGGGGTTCTGCACGCGGATCTTGATCGCGAAGCGCACTTCCAGATCCTGGCTCGGCAACGGTTCGAGGCCGACCACGTTGATGTTCACCGGGTCTCGGTTGGGAAACAGCGCGCAGGCACTGAGGGACAGCAACAGTAACGACAGAATGACGGCGTGGACGCGGCGCATAAACGGTCTCTCAACAAAAAAGGGCTGAACCGTTGCCGGTGCAGCCCTTTCTGTTAAAGGCCGGACGTCAGCGGTTCAACTGTGCGACAGCCGCCGGTTGGCCAGGTTCAGCTTTGGACGGCATGTCCGGGTTTTCCATGACCTGAAGAATAGAAGCTTCCGGGTCGAAATCGTCTTCTTCCAGCTCGATGAATTCTTCCGGCAGGAAGACGTTCAGCACGATAGCGCACAACGCACCGACGGTGATTGGCGACTCGAAGATGTTGCGCAGCGCTTGCGGCAGTTCGCGCAGCACCTCCGGCACAGCGGCAATGCCCAGGCCCATGCCGAGGGAAATCGCCACGATAAGCATGTTGCGACGGTGCAGGCCGGCTTCGGCGAGGATCTTGATCCCGGCCACCGCGACGGTGCCGAACATCACCAGCTCAGCGCCGCCGAGCACCGGTTTCGGCATCAGTTGCAGCACCGCACCGATCATCGGGAACAGTCCGAGCAGTACCAGCAGACCGGCGATGAAGAAGGCGACATAACGGCTGGCGACGCCGGTGAGCTGGATCACGCCGTTGTTCTGCGCGAAGGTCACCATCGGCATGCTGTTGAACACCGCCGCCATGGCCGAGTTGAGGCCATCGGCGAGCAGGCCGGACTTGATCCGGCGGATGTACAGCGGGCCTTTGACCGGTTGGCGCGAGATCATCGAGTTGGCCGTCAGGTCGCCCGCAGCTTCGAGCGGCGACACCAGGAAAATCACCGCGATCGGCACAAACGCGACCCAGTCGAAATTGAAACCGTACTTGAACGGCACCGGTACGCTGACCAGCGGCACTTCTGGCATCGAAGCGAAATCGACGGTGCCCATCAGCCATGCAACGAAGTAACCGAGGGTCAGGCCGATAACGATCGCGCCGAGGCGCAGGAACGGCACGTCAACGCGGTTCAGCACGACGATGGTGCCGATCACCAGCGCGGCCAGAAACAGATGGCTGGACGCGCCCAGATCCGCCGCGCCGAAACCGCCGGCAATGTCGGTCATCGCCACTTTGATCAACGACAGGCCCATCAAGGTGATGATGGTGCCGGTGACCACCGGGGTGATCAGCATGCGCAATTTGCCGATGAACTGGCTGAGCGCAACCTCGATGAACGCGGCGAAGAAGCACACGCCGAAGATCGTCGAGAGGATTTCATCGGTGCCACCACCGCGCGCCTTGACCATGAAACCGGCACTGAGAATCACGCTGATAAACGAGAAACTGGTGCCTTGCAGGCACAACAATCCGGAACCGACCGGGCCGAAACGCTTGGCCTGGACGAACGTGCCGAGGCCGGAGACGAACAGCGCCATGCTGATCAGGTAGGGAATTTCGCTTTGCAGACCGAGGGCGCCGCCCATGATCAGCGTCGGCGTGATGATGCCGACGAAGCTCGCCAGCACGTGTTGCAGCGCGGCGAACACGGTGGCGGTGAGGTGCGGACGGTCGTTGAGACCGTAGATCAAGTCGTTGTTGCGCGGGGCTTTTTCAGAGGCGGTCATGGTGATTTATGCGCCGCGAGGCGGGGCCGGGTCAGAAAATGGAGGCGCAGGATGCCGCAAGAGCGCGGCGAGGGCAACGAGCAAGAATTGCCTGAAAGGTCAGGTTTTATTGGGGGTTGTACCCAAATCCCTGTAGGAGCTGTCGAGTGAAACGAGGCTGCGATCTTTTGATCTTTAATGGCAAAGTCAAAAGATCGCAGCCTTCGGCAGCTCCTACAGGGGGTTGAAGGCAGCCAATAGGTCTTCTTCGAAGGCTTTCTGCGCATCCCCCGGTACTTGCGCCCGGTGCCGCGCCAGGTGAAACGCCACATCGAAACTCAACTCACCTTCACGCACCGGTCGCAATAAACCCTTGTCCTGCAAACCCCGCGCGTAGTGATCCGGCAAATACCCCACATGCTTGCCCGACAAAATAAACGCCAATGTGCCTTCAACCTGCTCAGATCGCGCCGAACACACCTTGCCCTGAAACGGCTCGTCACTGCGCAGAAACCGGTACGGATGATCGACCCGATCGCACGCCGCCAGCGCCGCATCGCTGGGCGCATCGTCGGTGAACAGCGGATGCCCCGCCGCGCAGTACAAATGCTGGGTTTCGCTGAACAACTCGCGATAGTCGAACGCACTTTGCACCTGGGAAAAATAACCGATCGCCAGATCCAGCCGCTGCCGCAACAACAAGCGCTCCATCTCGCCGGGCATCGCACTGATCACTTCGATGCGCACCGATTCATCACGCTCGCGAAAGCGCCGAATGGCCTCGGCCACCCGTTGCAGCACCGATTGATCAACGGCTTCAGAAATACCTAGCCGCACTTCACCAATCAAACGTCCGGCGACGCCGTTGGATTGATGGCGAAAGGTTTCAATGGATTCAAACAGCGTGCGCGCGGCGATCAGCAGTTGCTCGCCCTTGGGCGTCACGCCGAAACCACCCTTGCCACGGCTGCACAGACGATAGCCGAGGCGGGTTTCGAGCTTGGCCATTTGCTGGCTGATGCTCGACTGGCTGAGCCCCAGCTCACCCTGCGCCGCACTGAAACCACCGCACTCGACCACGCTGACAAACAGGCGCAACAGCTGCAAATCGACATCGTGGAGCTGACCGAGCATCACATTACTCCGCAATAAAGTCAGGATAACAATTCAGGTATTTTTCTAATGTATCCGACGGCGCACGCTGCAACCACTTCCCTCGGTCAGGTGTGCGTCATGGCTCCCATGTTCAAGCTGTGTTTCCCCGCGTTGCTGTTTACCGTTGTCAGCATGGCTCAAGCCGAGGACAAGACCCTCAACCTCTACAGTTGGGCCGATTACGTGCCGCCGCAAACCCTGCAGCGTTTCGAGAAAGAGACCGGTATTCATGTGCGTTACGACACGTTCGATACCTCGGAAGTGCTCGAGACCAAATTGCTCACCGGTGGCAGCGGTTATGACGTGGTGGTGCCGTCGTCCAGCGTGCTGGCCCGTGGATTGGCCGCGGGGGCGCTGAAGGAAATTCCTCACGAAGGGCTCAAGGGATACGCCAACCTCGATCCGGATTTGTTGACGAAACTGGCGGCCGTCGACCCCGGCAATCGTTATGCCGTGCCGTACACCTGGGGCACGCTCGGGTTGGGCATGAACGTCGAAGCGGTGAAAAAACGCCTGCCGGACGTGCCGCTGAATAGCCTAGATCTGCTGTTCAAACCGGAGTACGCCAGCAAGCTCAAAGACTGTGGCATCGCGATTCTTGATTCGCCGCAGGAAGTCATCGGCCTCGCGCTGCACTACCTCGGCAAAGATCCGTACAGCACCGACAAAACTGATCTGGCCGCCGCCGAAGCGCTGCTGCAAAAACTGCAACCGTCGGTGCTGTATGTCGCCACGGGTCGGCAGATCAGCGATCTGGCCAACGGCACGGTCTGTCTCGCGCTGACCTACAACGGTGACGCGAGCATGGCGGCGGATCAGGCGCACAAGGCCAACAAGCCGTTCGAAGTCGCTTACCGCATTCCCAAGGAGGGCACGTTGATCTGGCAAGACAACCTGGCCATCCCCAAGGACGCGCCACACCCTGAAGCTGCGCGGGCGTTCATCGAATTCATGCTGCGGCCTGACTCGGTCGCCGAGCTGACCAACACGCTGTTTTTTGCCACCGCCAACCAGGCAGCGACGCCGCTGGTGGATGAAGCGGTGCGCAACGATCCGGACATTTATCCGCCGGCCAATGTGCGCGAGCTGCTTTACGCCGACCGCAGCATGAGCCTCAAGGACATGCGTCAGCGCACGCGCCTGTGGACCACTTTCCGTAGCCACCAGTAACGATAAAAAAAGGAGCACTCCGATGGACGTGCCGATGCTCAACGACCAAGCCCTGACGCGCGACAGCCTGTATGGCACCTCTGCCGAAAGCACTTACGCCGGTATCACCAGTTTCATGCGCCGGCGTTACAGCCGTGACCTGCGCGGTGTTGATGTGGCGGTCAGCGGTGTGCCGTTCGACACCGCCACCAGCAACCGCCCGGGCGCACGTTTCGGGCCGCGCGGGATTCGTGCGGCGTCGACCGGGATTGCCTGGGAACGCCACTGGCCGTGGACGTTCGACCCGTTCGATCATCTGGCAGTGGTCGATTACGGTGACTGCGATTTCGATTACGGCTCGCCGCACAGCATCCCGGAAAGCATCGAGGCCCACGCTGAGCAGATTCTTGAATCCGGCGCGGCCATGCTCACTTTTGGCGGCGACCATTTCGTCAGCTATCCGCTGCTCAAGGCCCATGCGCGCAAGCACGGCACGCTGTCGCTGATCCACTTCGATGCGCACAGCGACACCTGGCCGGACGAGGAGGGCAAACGCGTCGATCACGGCACCATGTTCTGGCACGCCGCGAAGGAAGGTCTGGTGGATCCGGCGCGTTCGGTGCAGATCGGTTTGCGTACCACCAACGACGACACTCTGGGTTTTCAAGTGCTTGATGCGCGGCAAGTGCATCGGCGCGGTTGCGAGGCGATTGTCGAAGCGATCCGCGCAAGGGTGGGCGAAAACCCGGTGTATTTGACGTTCGACATCGACTGCCTCGACCCGGCATTTGCGCCTGGCACAGGTACGCCGGTGTGCGGCGGTTTGAGCACGGTGCAGGCGCTGGAGATTCTGGGCGGTTTGCGCGGGATCAATCTGGTGGGCATGGACGTCGTCGAAGTGGCCCCGGCCTACGATCACGCCGAAGTCACTTCACTGGCCGCCGCCACACTGGCCATGGAAATGCTCTGCCTCTACGCCGCGAAACACAAAGTCGACCTATAACCGCAATTGCCTGTGTAGGAGCAGAGCTTGCTCGCGAAAGCGGCGTATCAGTCGATGCATGAGTTGACTGAACCACCGCCTTCGCGAGCAAGCTCTGCTCCTACAAGGGTGTGTGGCGTTGAGGGTGTCAGGCCACTGGCATGATCGGCCGATCCAGCGTCTCCGGCCCGGTGTAGCGGGGTGCTGAATTGGCAATCGTCTCGAACGGCACGCCCGCCGGCACGCTACTCACACCATCCAGCCTCGCCAGTTGTTCATCGCTCAGTTGCACCGCAAGCGCACCCAACGTCGCATCCAGTTGTTCACGGGTACGCGAACCCAAAATCGGGATCAGCGCAGTGGTCGAGCGCTTGGCTTTTTCGCGCAGCCAGGCAATCGCGACGTGAGTGGGGCTAACGCCGATCTCGCTGGCAACCGCAAGCAAGGCATCAAGCAAAGCCGTTTCCCGCACGCTTTTTTCCGCATGCACCAGCATGCCGAGTTTGGCTGCGCGGTTGTTGTCATCGTTGCCGCGATACTTGCCGGTGAGGAAGCCGCCACCCAATGGCGACCACAGTGTTGCGGCCAGTCCGAGGGCTTCGGCCATCGGCAGTAATTCCCGTTCGGCGGTGCGTTCGGCGAGGCTGTACTCGACTTGAATCGCAGCAATCGGCGCGAACCCGCGCACCTCTGCCAACAAGTCGGCGCGAGCGATGCGCCAGGCCGGGAAATTCGACAAACCGGCGTAGTGAATCTTGCCGGCGCGCACCAGGTCGTCGAAGCCGCGCAGGATCTCCTCCATCGGCGTGACGCCATCGCTGATGTGCGCCCAGAACAGATCGATGTGATCGGTCTTCAAGCGCTTCAGGCTTTCTTCGACGGCGCGCACCATGTTTTTGCGGCTGTTGCCGGTGTGGGAAATATCGGCCGCCGGCGTGGTGCCCATGCTGTATTTGGTGGCGATGACCAGTCGATCGCGTTCCGGGGCGATGAACTCGCTGAGCATCGACTCCGATTGCCCACCCTGATAACCATTGGCGGTGTCGATGAAATTGCCGCCGGCCTCGAGGTAACCGTCGAAAATGCGTTTGGCTTCGTCACGCTCTGCGCCATGCCCCCAACCGGTGCCGAAGTTGCCGGCGCCAAGCGCCAGTTCCGAAACGCGGAGGCCGGTTTTACGGCCAAAAACCTTGTAGTGCATGGCGATGCTCCCGATCCGATTCAGTAAGATTACGGTTGAAATATGGCGCCAATATGATGCTGGTAATATTCCTCTGTCAAGACACACTCCGCTCAACGGTACCCTCGTATTTGTAGGAGCCGAGCTTGCTCGCGAAGGCGGTGGATCAGTCAATTCATGCGTCGACTGATACGCCGCCTTCGCGAGCAAGCTCGGCTCCTACAGGGTTTTGCGGTGCTCTCAAGCCTGGTTGGGTAACGGCGATGAGTCCGTTTTTAAGGCGGTCGTGGCATACTCCCGCGCATGACTTTCGACTCCCCCCTCAGCGCCTGGCAACACGCCATCGAGCACAAGGGCTTCATCCAGGATGAAGCTCAGGAGCACGCCGTCTGGGCGTTGCAAAAATGCCACGAAGCTTTGCACGCCGGGGCCAAGTCGGTCACCGGCGTGTACCTGTGGGGCCCGGTCGGGCGGGGCAAAACGTGGCTGATGGATCAGTTCTATCAAAGCCTGCGCGTGCCAGCGCGGCGGCAACATTTCCACCATTTCATGGGCTGGGTGCATCAGCGTTCGTTCCAGTTGACCGGTATCGCCGACCCGTTGCGCGCGCTGGCCAAGGAACTGGCAGCCGAAGTGCGGGTGCTGTGTTTCGACGAACTGTTTGTCAACGACATCGGCGACGCGATCATTCTCGGTCGGCTGTTTCAAGTGATGTTCGACGAAGGCGTGGTGGTGGTTTGCACGTCCAACCTGCCGCCGGATGATCTGTACGCCGATGGCTTCAACCGTGATCGCTTCACGCCGGCAATCGCTTCGATCAAGGCGCACATGCAGGTGGTGCCGGTGAACGGCGCCGAAGACCATCGTCTGCACCCCGGCACCGGGCTGCAGCGTTACTTCGTCGCCACGCCGGCGCAGGGCAGCGCGCTGGATGAGGTGTTTCAAACGCTGAACGCCGGGCAACCTGCCAGCGCCGAACCCGTTGCCGTCGGCCACCGCGTGCTGAACGTAGTGCAGGCCAGTGCGACGGTGCTCTGGTGTCGCTACGCCGATCTCTGTGAGCAACCGTTCGCCGCCATGGATTTCATCGCGCTGTGTGATGCCTATCAGGCTATTCTGTTGAGCGAGGTGCCCAACCTTAGCGCGCAGAAACGCGAAGGGCGCATTGCCCGTGGCACCGAGGACAACGCCGAGCGCGTGGCGGCCGGTGATCGCGAGTTGCCGCAGTTGTCGGTGCATGACGACGGTGTACGGCGCTTCATCGCCTTGGTCGACGAGTGCTACGACCGCAAGGTGCCGCTGTACATTGAGGCGCAAGTGCCAATGGATGCGCTGTACACCGAGGGTTATCTGGAATTCCCGTTCCGTCGCACCCTCAGCCGTTTGCAGGAGATGCAATTGCAGCGCTTTGCCGAAGCGTGAGTGAAGAGGGCGCCAACATGACCCAGCCGCTGTCCCATCATTTGCTGACCATGGCCTATCAAAATGCCTGGGCGAACCATCGTCTGGCCAAGGCCTGAATGCAGCTCGATGGCGCGGATCTCGCCGCGCCGCGCATCAGTTTTTTCCCCAGTATTCGTCTGACCCTCAATCACATCCTCACTTGCGACTGGTTCTACGTCGACGCGCTGGAACGCGAGTTGCGCGGGGCCGAGCCGCACCCGGATTGTTACGTGTTTTTCAATCAGGACGAGCCGTTTACCGAGGCTGCGTCCCTGCGCGAGGAACAGGCGCATGTGGATCGTCGGCTGATCGCCTATTGCGAGCAGATGCGCGATGCCGATCTGGGCCGAATCGTCACCATCGCCCGCGACACGCCGCAACATGACAGCCGCTTGCGCATGCTTTCGCATCTGTTTGAACATCAGATTCATCATCGTGGGCAGGTGCATACGATGCTCACTGATACCGCGGTGAAGCCGCCGCAACTGGACGAGTTTTTCTGCGCGGGAGAGGCCAGGTTGCGGGCTGAAGACTTCGCCGAACTCGGCTGGACGGAAGAGCTGATTTGGGGGCATTGATTTTTCACAAGCAAAAGATCGCAGCCTTCGGCAGCTCCTACAGGGGAATGGGGTCCGTGTAGGAGCTGCCGAAGGCTACGATCTTTTGATCTTGTCGACAACACCGTGCTCGCGCTAAGGTCAGGCAGCCTATCAGTGCGCACTTTGCGCGCCGGGGTTGTGTGTTTGGGGATGGAAATGGATTCCGCAGAAATTCTTGTACTTCAGGCCAGTTACACCAATCCAGTGCATGCCGAGGCCATCGGCGTGGTACTCAACAACTATGCAGAAGATCCCATGGGCGGCGGTCATCCGATTGCCCCCGAGCTGCTGCAACGTCTGCCGGAAGAACTTGCCCGGCGACCGCATGCGTTCAGCGTGCTGGCGTTCGTTGGCGGTGAGCCGGCCGGTTTGGTGAACTGCTTTGAAGGCTTTTCGACGTTCGCCTGCCGACCGCTGGTCAACGTTCACGATGTGGCCGTGGTGAACAAGTTTCGCGGTCTCGGTTTAAGCCAGAAGATGCTGCGCAAGGTCGAGGACATCGCCCGCCAGCGTGGCTGCTGCAAGATCACCCTTGAAGTGCTCGAAGGCAACGCTATCGCCCAGGGCTCTTACCGCAAATTCGGTTTTGCCCCGGGGATGTTTAACCCGGAGCACGGCCGCATGCTGTTCTGGATCAAGGATTTGCAGGCATAAAAAAAGGCGCCCCAACAGGGCGCCCAACTGTCATCTGCGGTGACCGGAGCACAGTCCACGCAGGTCCATCGGTGATTCAGTTGCGATAAGACTCGGTCACTTGGGCCGTCTGGTCGTCGGGAACCCGCAGTTCTTTGGTCTTGGCGTCGCTCACCTGTTCGCTTTGCGCGTGGTGAACGGGAAAGTTGTTGAAGTAGTAGCGCATGCGTTCGGCGCCCCCTTCGGCAAAAGCGCTGGCAGAGCCAAGGGCAAGCAGCCCGGCAAGCATTACAGTCGTGGTTTTCATGGTGCCTCCTACTGAACAATTCGGAGCCGTTCGTCCATGAAGCAGAACTCGAAAGCGAGTGTGTTCTTCAGGAATTAACTCGGGGTTAACACCCTAATACTTGTGGCGAGGGGATTTATCTGTGGCGAGGGGATTTATCCCCGTTGGGGCGCGCAGCGGCCCCGCTTTTAATCTGAAACAGCAGGGGCCTGCTGCGCAGGCCAACGGGGATAAATCCCCTCGCCACAGATAAATCCCCTCACCACAGATAAACCCTGCACCACAGATAAACCCTGCACTACTCAGACAGGGGAGGGACTAAAGCTTCCAGTCCAGACTCAGCGTCACCGTGCGCGGATCACCCCAGAACACGCCGTTGTAGAAGCCGACATTGTCGTAATACTTCTCGTCAAACAGGTTGTCGACGTTCAGCGACGCCGACACGTGCTCGTCGAATTGATAACGCGACATCAACTTGACCACGGTGTACGCGCCCTGATGAATCTTGGTGTTCTCAGTAATGAAATCACCATTCGCCTCACGCCCCACCGGTCGATCAGCGTAGTCGAACATCGCACTCTGCCAATTCACCGCACCGCCCACCGTCAGTGCCTGCCAATCACCCGGCAAACGATACGCCGTCGACACGCGCAGCATGTTCAACGGCGAACTGGTATTGGTGCGCTGTTTGTCGCCGTTAACCGAGTGGGTATAGGTGTAACCGGCCGTCATGTTCCAGCCCGTCATCACTTCGCCAGACACTTCCGCTTCGAAACCGTTGACCTTGTTGCCCTTGCCGCCAGACTTATAAAACTCTTCGCCGCTAGCCGGATCCGGTGGTACCGAATCGTCGAGTTCGGCCACGTTGTCCTGCTTGCTCCAGAACACCGCTGTCGCGACGTTGAGGCGTTCTTCCAGCAGACTGCCCTTGAGGCCGACTTCGTAGTTGCTGCCCACCACCGGATCCAGGTAGTTGCGGCTGCTGTCGCGGTAACTCTGCGGTTTGAAAATATCGGTGTAACTGGCGTAGACCGTGTATTCCGGCGTCAGGTCGTAGAGCAGACCGGCGTACGGCGTCCAGATGTCGTTCTGGCGCTGAGTGGTGCTGTCGACACTGGTCAGTTGCAGGTTCTCGTCATAGTAACGATCGTCCTTTTTGCCTTCCCAACTGCCATAGCGGCTGCCGATCACCGCGTGCAGTTCATCGGTCAGGCTCAGGCGCGTGGCGATGTAGCCGGCCTTCTGGCGGGTGCTGCTGCGCGAGCCGGTGCGGCCGGTAACGGTGTCGGAGAACTTGGCGATATCGCCCATGTATTTCCAGTCAAGAATGCTGTCATAACCCTCTGGCACCGCACCCGCGACGATGGACGGGGAATACGAACGGTGATTCGCCTCGCCGTAACCGAGCATCATTTCGTGCTCACGGCCGAGCAGGCTGTACGGGCCGGACAGATTGAAGTCGTACACATTCATTTTCTGGTTGCCGAGCATATGGCCCCGGTAGGCGTACATGCCGCTGCGATCGGCTTCCGGGAACCCGGTGCCGCCGTAATAAACCTTGCCGTCGACATCGCTGTCGCGGTGGGTATAGGCGGCTTTCAGGTGCCAGCCACCGGCCAGTTGCTGATCCAGCGTGGCGAACGCGGTTTTATCGCGCAGCGGCCACGAACTCCATGACGTCGCCATGTTGGTCGAACGACCGAGCCCGGCCTTCGTGCCATCGGCATTCCAGTACGGCAGCGTGCCCCAGGAGGTGCCCTGAACCTGTTTGTCCTGATAGTCATAACCCACTGCCAACAGGGTGGAGTCAGTCAGATCCGCCTCAAGAATGCCGTAGCCGACTTCACGTTGCAGGGCGTAGCTGTCGCGGAACGACTGGCTGTCGCGATACGCCAGCACCGTGCGCCCGCGCAAACGACCATCGAACGCCAGCGGCCCGCCAACGTCGACGTAGCTGTAGTAATCGTCATAACTGCCGCCGCTGACCCCGGCCAGCGCCTGCCATTGAGCGGTCGGGCGTTTGCGCACCATGTTGATCGTCGCCGAAGGGTCGCCAGCGCCCGTGGTCAGGCCGGTAGCGCCGCGTACCACTTCGATGCGGTCGTAGATGATGGTGTCGGCATCGGTCTTCATCCGGTCGAAGGTGTTGAGCATCCCGTCGATCTGGAAATTGTTGATCGAGTAGCCGCGCGACGAATAACCGACCCGATCCGAATCGTTGTGCTGCACGACGATACCCGTGGTCTGGCTCATGGCTTCGGACAAGGTACCGAGTTTGAAATCGTCCATTTGCTGACGGGTGACCACGGACACAGATTGCGGGGTTTCCTTGATCGACAGGTTCAGCCGGGTCGCGGTACTCATGGCGCCGGTGGTGTAGGCATCGGTGTTTTCGGTGGTGGTGCCCAAACTTTGGGCGGTAATGTTGGTCGACGCCAGTTCGAGCGCTGTAGAGGCAGGCTCTGGCTGTTTTTCAACGTCTGTTTCGGCCAGCAAGTCAGGGCTCAGTGCAGCACCGCAGAGGCCGAGGGTGAGGGTCATGGAACGGGTGATAGGCGCGAACATCGCAGCCGACTCCTTGTCTTCGAGGGGAAATATCCTTTGGTTCAAAGACGAAGAGGGCGGATGCGATTTAGTAACAAACAAGAAATATTGTTATTTGGGTGTTTCAAAACCCCGTAGGAGCTGCCGAAGGCTGCGATCTGTTGATCTTGTCTTCTTAAAAACAAAGTCAAAAGATCGCAGCCTTCGGCAGCTCCTACAGGGAATGGTGGGCATGAAAAAGGGGCCTTTTTGGCCCCTTTTCGTTAATGCTGTTGCGCCACTTCGGGTGGTGCCTCTGCAGGTTTTTTCGGCTTCATCAAGCTGAAGTCGATCAAGGCACGTTGCTGCTTCTCGTACGGGTTGCCGATCAACAACGGGCGTGGCTTGAAGCTGTCACTGACCAGGCTCTTGCTGCGATCCAGCTCATCGGAACTCAAGCCGGCCAGATCCGCCCAGGTGTGAATCAGGTGCGAACTGCTGTACGGCCGATCGAGATCAGCGGCGAAGTTCCAGTCATGGTTTTCACGCCACTTTGGCGATGCCCACGCCATGAACGGAATGGTGTACATCGGCGCGGTCGGTTTGTTCTCGTTGCGGCCCAGCGTGGTGTGGCCGACCGAGTCGAACACGTCTTCACCGTGGTCGGAGAGGTACAGCAGGAAGCCGTTCGGATCGGACTTGGCGTAGTCCTTGATCAGGCTCGATACCACGAAGTCGTTGTACAACACGGCGTTGTCGTAGCTGTTGTAAGTCGGCACCTGATCGTCACGCACGCCGGCCGGTACGCCGGTACGATCCTGGAACTTGTCGAAGCTCGGTGGATAACGGTACTGGTAGCTCATGTGCGTGCCGAGCAAATGCACGACGATCAACTTGCGCGGTGCCGGATCGGTCAGGGCCTTGTTGAACGGCTCGATCACGTCGCCGTCGTACTGCGCGGCGTTCTGGTTGCGGTTGTTGTTCAGGTACACCTGCTCGTCGGCCTGTTCGGAAAAGGTCGTGAGCATGGTGTTGCGCTTGGTCATGGTCTGCTGGTTGGTGATCCAGAAGGTCTTGTAACCGGCCTGTTTCATCATGCTGACCAGCGACGGCGTCGACAGGTACAGATCCGGATTCTCTTCATCAGCGAAGGTCAGCACTTGCTGCAAGGCTTCGATGGTGTAAGGGCGCGGGGTGATGACGTTGTCGAACACCGCGAGCTGATCTTTGAGCTTGTCCAGTTCCGGCGTGGTCTTGCGCGGGTAGCCGTAAAGGCTCATGCGCTGACGGTTGGTCGACTCACCGATTACCAACACCAGGGTTGCAGGCTGATTGGCAGAAGCGTCCTGGAGGTTTTTCAGCGGCGGAATCTTGCTCGCGCTGTGCAGCATGTCCTGCATGTCGGCGAGGGTGTTGACGTAGCGGTGATAGGCCACTGCCATCTGCCACGGCACGGCTGGCTCGATGCGGGTTTCGAACTTCTCGAAGCCTTCAGTAAAGCTGCCGGTGCGCATGGTTTGCTTGATCAGCGGGTAGCCAGCCACTGCAATCACGATCGCGGCGGCAGCCACATAGGCACGGCCACGCGGCATGTACACCGGGCGTAGACGCGTCCACAGGAAGTAGGCGAACAGGGTATGGGCGAGGAACGCCGGCACCATCCACCAGGCAAAGTACTGGGTCATGTACTCGCCCGCTTCAGAAATGTTCGACTCGAACATGATGAAGATGACGCTTTGCGAGAATTCTTGCTGATAGATGAAGAAGTAACCGAGGCTGGCCATCGAGCAGGCCCACAGCACCACGCCGATCACGGCGGCAATCAGTTTCGTGCGCTTGGGGAACAGCAGCATCGGCGCCAGCCAGATGGCGCTCATCACAAACGCCTGACGGAAACCGGTGAAGCCTGAAGTGCCGGTCAACTGGATCAGCAGCTGGGTAATACCCGAGAAGTACCAGAAGAAAACGAACAGCCAGAGAAAACCGGCCCAGTCAAAACCTTTCGCAGTCGTTTTGCTGCGTTTGAACAATGCCATTCAGCACTCCAGCTCTGTTTCACAACCACCGCCGGAACGCTTCATGAAACGAGAGCATGAAACCGACGAACGGAGGCCGAACGCGAACGCCCGGCCAGAATGCGCCGGAGTATGGGCAAGGCAATGTGAAAACTTTGTTAGTTGCGAGTTACAACAGGAGGTGAATCATGTCGGGAACGACACAGGCCGTTCCCGAAAGAGGCGGGGATCAAGCGTTGGGCGCGCGAAGGACAACCGGCAGCGGTTTGGACGCGGGGCCCTGAGTCAGCGCGCGCAGCTGCGCCAGCTCCTGTTTCAAGTGGTCGCGCTCGTCTTTCAACTGGCGCAATTCATCGCGACGGATTGTCACGTACAGGGTTTGTGGCGGCATTGCTGTGTGTACTGTGCCCATTGCTCACCTCGCAAATGGCGTGTCTCAACTGTAAACCACCCCCGTTTTGGGGCAGTGACTTACTATCGGCGCCAATTTTGATTTCTTTTGCCTGCGAATGGAACTTTTTTATTTTTCATGGTCGGTGTGTCTTTGCCACGTTTCGGGGCGTTATCAGTCTGGATCGGGCACAATGCCCGGAAACTTCATCGCAACGCTCTGGACTAACCTCCTATCAGTCGCGTTGGGCTATAACCAATGACACACATTTATTTGTAGTAAGGAGCATCAGCACATGCAACTCGGGATTATTGGACTGGGCCGCATGGGCGGCAATATTGCGCGGCGTCTGATGCTCAACGGTCACACCACCGTTGTTTACGACCGCAATACCGCTTTCATCGACAACCTGGTCGCCGAGGGCTCCACGGGCGTCGCCGACTTGCCGGCACTGGTTGCCGGCCTGGCCAAACCGCGTGCGGTCTGGGTCATGCTGCCGGCTGGGGCGCCGACCGAAGACACCATCAACACCCTGAGCACACTGCTGGAGGCCGGCGACACCATCATCGACGGCGGCAACACCAACTATAAGGATGATATTCGCCGGGCCAAGACCCTGAACGAGAAGGGCCTGCACTACATCGACGTCGGTACCTCGGGCGGCGTCTGGGGCCTGGAGCGCGGCTATTGCATGATGATCGGCGGCGACGCTGAAACCGTGCAGCGCCTCGACCCACTGTTCGCTGCACTGGCGCCGGGCATGGGTGATATCCCGCGCACCAAGGATCGCAAGTCCGATGATCATCGTGCCGAACACGGCTACATCCATGCCGGTCCTGCCGGTGCCGGGCACTTCGTGAAGATGATTCACAACGGCATCGAGTACGGCATGATGGCCGCGTTCGCCGAGGGCTTCGACATCCTCAAGACCAAATCCAGCGAGCGTCTGCCGGAAGATCAGCGTTTTGATCTGAACGTGGCTGACATCGCCGAAGTCTGGCGTCGTGGCAGCGTGGTGTCCTCGTGGTTGCTCGATCTGACGGCTGATGCGCTGGCCAGCGATCCGAAACTCGACGGCTTCTCCGGTTCGGTAGCGGACAGCGGCGAAGGTCAATGGACCATCGAAGCGGCCATGGAACAAGCGGTGCCGGTTCCGGTGCTGTCGAACTCGCTGTTCTCGCGCTACCGCTCACGCGGTCAGGGCACTTTTGGCGACAAGATTCTTTCGGCCCAACGCTTCGGCTTCGGCGGCCATGTGGAGACACCGAAGAAATGAGTCATACGATCCGCAAGAAATCCAAGGCAGAACCCGCTCCACCGACCACGCTGTTCCTGTTCGGTGCCCACGGCGACCTGGTCAAGCGCTTGCTGATGCCGGCGCTGTACAACCTCAGTCGCGACGGCCTGCTTGACGAGAACCTGCGGATCGTCGGCGTTGACCACAACGCCATTACCGATGAGGCCTTCGCGCAAAAGCTCGAAGACTTCATCCGTACCGAAGTGGCGGCGAAGGTCGGCAAGGGCGATCAGATGCTTGATCCGGCCTTGTGGGCCAAGCTCGCCAAAGGTATCAGCTACGTCCAGGGCGACTTCCTGGACGACAGCACCTATTCCGCGCTGGCGGCGAAAATCGCCGACAGCGGCACTGGCAATGCGGTGTTCTACCTGGCCACCGCGCCACGTTTCTTCAGTGAAGTGGTGCGCCGACTGGGCAGCGCCGGTTTGCTGGAGGAAACCCCCGAAGCGTTCAGAAGAGTGGTGATCGAGAAGCCGTTCGGCTCCGATCTGCACACCGCTGAAGCATTGAACGCCTGTTTGCTCAAGGTGATGTCCGAGAAGCAGATCTATCGGATCGACCATTATCTGGGCAAGGAAACCGTGCAGAACATTCTGGTCAGCCGGTTCTCCAACAGCCTATTTGAAGCATTCTGGAACAACCATTACATCGACCACGTGCAGATCACCGCGGCGGAAACCGTCGGCGTTGAAACCCGTGGCAGTTTTTACGAACACACCGGCGCGCTGCGTGACATGGTGCCCAATCACCTGTTCCAGTTGCTGGCCATGGTCGCCATGGAACCGCCAGCGGCGTTCGGGGCTGACGCGGTGCGCGGCGAGAAGGCCAAAGTGGTTGGCGCGATTCGTCCGTGGACGACCGAAGAGGCGCGGGCCAACTCGGTTCGCGGCCAGTACAGTGCCGGCGAAGTCGATGGCAAAGCCTTGAACGGCTATCGCCAGGAGCCCAACGTCGCGCCGGACAGCAGCACCGAAACCTACGTGGCGCTGAAAGTCATGATCGATAACTGGCGCTGGGTCGGCGTGCCGTTCTATCTGCGCACCGGCAAGCGCATGAGCGTGCGCGACACCGAGATCGTCATCTGCTTCAAACCGGCGCCTTACGCGCAGTTCCGTGACACCGAAGTCGATGAATTGCAGCCGACTTACTTGCGTATCCAGATCCAGCCCAACGAAGGCATGTGGTTCGACCTGCTGGCGAAACGGCCAGGGCCGGCGCTGAACATGGCCAACATCGAGTTGGGGTTTGCCTACAAGGATTTCTTCGAGATGCAGCCGTCGACGGGTTATGAAACTCTGATCTACGACTGCCTGACCGGCGATCAGACGCTGTTCCAGCGCGCCGACAATATCGAGAACGGCTGGCGCGCCGTGCAACCGTTCCTCGATGCCTGGCAACAGGACGCGAGCGTGCAGACTTATGCTGCCGGTGACGATGGCCCGCAAGCCGCCGAAGACTTGCTGACTCGCGATGGTCGCGTCTGGCATGGCCTCGGATGAGTGACCTGCCGAAACAACCCATCCGTTTTCTGCTCAGTGACATGGACGGCACGCTGTTGCTGCCCGATCACACGCTGAGCCAGCGCACCATCGAAGCGGTTCGTGCCTTGCGTGAGGCGGGCGTGTTGTTCAGCCTCGCCACCGGGCGTCCACCGAAAGCCATGTTGCAGCAGATCGAAGCTTTGGGCGTTGATCTGCCGACAGCGGCGTTCAATGGCGGCACCATCGTCAATCCGGACGGCAGTTTGCTGGCCGCGCATTACTTGCCGGCGACCACCGCGCTGATTGCACTGGCGACGTTCGCCGATCAGCCGGGCGTGGAAATCTGGGTGTTCAGCGGCGGCGACTGGCTGCTGAAGGATCCGCACGGGCCGATGGTGCCGCGCGAACAGCATGGCCTCGGCTATCCGCCGGTGGTGGTTGAGAGTTTCGAGCCGTATCTGGAGCGCATCGATAAGATCGTCGCGACCAGCAACAACACTGAACTGCTGATCGAACTGGAAGCGCGCTTGATACCGAAGGTCAACGGCATGGCGCAAGTCTCGCGTTCACAACCGGTGTATCTCGACGTGACCGCGCTGGAAGCCAACAAAGGCACCGCACTGACGACGATTGCCGAGCACCTGGGCATCCCGCTGGAACAGACCGCCGCGATCGGCGATGGCGGCAATGACCCGGCGATGTTCCATTGCGCCGGATTATCGATTGCCATGGGCCAGGCTGAGGACGCGGTAAAGCGCCAAGCCGACGTAGTCACCGCCCCCAACACCGAAGACGGCGTCGCCCAAGCCATCGAAAAATACATCCTCCCTCACTGAAAACACCAAAACAAACTGTGAGAGCGGGCTGGCTCGCGAAGGCGTCGTATCAGACAACCAATACGTTGAATGACACACCGCCTTCGCGAGCAAGCCCGCTCCCACAATTATTATGCGCTGTTGGTTAGAGCCAGTAGCTCACGGCGTACCAGCCCAGCAGCCCCATGACGACGGTGTACGGCAGCGCCATCCACACCATCCGCCCGTACGACAAGCGCACCAGCGGGGCAATCGCCGAGGTCAGCAGGAACAGAAACGCCGCTTGGCCATTTGGCGTCGCCACGCTCGGCAGGTTGGTGCCGGTGTTGATCGCAATCGCCAAGGTCTCGAAGTGCTCGCGGCTCATGTGTCCGGCGAGGAAGGCCTGTTTCACTTCGGTGATGTAAATGGTCGCGACAAACACGTTGTCACTGATCGCTGACAGCACGCCGTTGGCGATAAACAGCATCCCCGGTTGTTGCTCGACCGGCAGTGCCAGCACCCACTGAATCAGCGGCGCAAACAATTGCTGATCATGAATTACCGCCACCACCGCAAAAAACACCACCAGCAATGCGGTAAACGGCATCGCGTCCTTGAATGCGCTACCGAGACGGTGCTCATCGGTGATCCCGGTAAACGCCGTGATCAGCACGATCACCATCAGTCCAATCAGGCCGACTTCGGCGACGTGAAATGCCAGGCAACCAATCAAAATCAGTGCCGCCGCACCCTGCACCAGCAAAGCGGCGCGTTGACGCGGGGTACGCTCGGCATCGTCTTCGGCGGCGTAATCGGCCAGCACCGCACGCACGTTGTCCGGCAGCAGCGTGCCGTAGCCGAACCAGCGCAGTTTCTCCAGCAGGACGCAGGTCACCAGACCGGCCGCCAATACCGGCAACGACACCGGCGCGACCTTGCTGAAAAACTCGCCAAAGTGCCAACCCATTTCATGGCCGATCAACAGGTTTTGCGGCTCACCGACCAGCGTGCAGACACCGCCCAGCGCCGTGCCGACCGCGCCGTGCATCAACAGGCTGCGCAAAAACGCGCGGAATTGTTCGAGATCGTCGTGATGCAGTTTGGGTAGGTGCTGATCGTCGGCAAACTCGCTGTCCTGACGCGGATCATTGCCCGAGGCAACGCGGTGATACACCGAATAGAAACCGACCGCCGCACTGATGATCACGGCCGTAACGGTCAAGGCATCAAGAAACGCCGACAGGAACGCCGAGAGAAAGCAGAACATCAACGCCAGCGCCGCTTTCGAGCGAACCCCCAGCAACAGCCGCGAGAACAAATACAGCAACAGATCCTTCATGAAGTAGATGCCAGCCACCATAAACATCAGCAGCAGGATCACCGGGAAGTTGTGCACCAGCTCATCATAGAGAGCCTGCGGCGTGGTCATCTTCAGCAGCAGCGCTTCGATCAGCAGCAGGCCGCCCGGCATCAGTGGATAGCACTTGAGCGCCATGGCCAAAGTGAAAATGAATTCGATCACCAGCAACCAACCGGCAGCGACCGGGCCTGCGGTGAACAGCACCAGCGCATTGAGGATCAGGAATCCGACGATGGTCGCCTTATACCAACGTGGCGAATGCCCGAGAAAATTTTGCGCGAACGCCTGGGCCATTGAACCGGACATCGGTTGCTCCTTGTCTTAAGAAGCGCGCAAGTTGCCGCATGTGTCGAGCAAGTTCAAGTTGTTAATGACTTGGCCCGGCCTTCCTTTGTAGGAGCTGTCGAGTGAAACGAGGCTGCGATCTTTTGACTTTAAAGATCGCAGCCTCGTTTCACTCGACAGCTCCTACAGGTCGACCGTCCTGCAGCCCGTTATGGGTTGAGGTAGCGCGCGACCATTGCCCGGTAGTTGCCATCCAGTGAATAACCGCCGACCAGAATCCCGCCATCGGCTTGCAGGGCCAGTGAGTTGGCGGTGTCGAGGCTGCGTCCCAGGCGTGTGCGCAACCAGCCGCAGCCATCGCCGAAACTTGGGTCGAGGTTGCCGTCAGCCAAATAGCGCGCGACGATAAAATCCGCTTCAACGCCGCCGATGGTCGCGCCGACTGCGATCATGCGACCGTCTGCCATGCGTTGCGCAGCGCTCCACTGGCAGCCGCTCGGGCCGATTTCCAGCAGCTGCGCCAAACCGTCATGGCTGTGCAGATCCGGGCGGCCGTTATGGTGCAGCGACAATGCCACGCAGCGAATCGGATCACGGCTGCTGCCGAAACAATGCAGATGTTCCGCCGATTCAATCACCTGGCTGACCTGTGCGCTTCGCCCCTGAGCCTTGAACGCCATAAAGCCGTCCACCGCAAAACGTTCATCCAGACTGCCGTCGGGCAGATAGCGCGCGAGCAGGCCTTCCTGCGGAAAGTCGATCGAACCGGCCACCACGATCCGCCCGTCCTCCTGCAACAGCAGGCTGCTGAGCCAGGTATTGAGCAATAGGTGACGGATCATCACAAAGCCACGGCCGTTGAACGTGTCGTCGAGACTGCCGTCGGGTTTGAGGCGAATCAGCATGCCGGCGTGGTCGGCCAGTTCGAAATGGTGGTTGGCGATCAGCAGGATGTGCCCGTCATCCTGTACAGCGAAGTCGCAGGCTTCGGCCCCGGGCACGCCCGGCGGTAGCCAGGTATCGCGCGAGCCCATGGACAGATTGCCCGGCAGGCGCACGACTTGCCGGCCATTGTCGCCGAAGGTCGGGTCTGGCTGACCGTGGGCATCGAAGCAGGCAAAGGCGGGAAGGGTTTGATGGGCGCTTTCATAATGCAGGCCGGCGAGCAGGATTCGGCCGTCCGGCAGCGCCAGCACCTTGCTGGCAGCGGCCTCGAAGCCGGCGGCGAACTCGCCGATGACGCTGCCCTGATGGCCGAACCCAAGATCGGCAGAACCATCGGCCAGCAATCGCGCCAGGCCAAACCGGCTGCCATGAGCGGTGCCGATTTTTGCGGCGACCAATACACGACCTTGCTGATCGAGTGCCACGCCTTGCGTCATGCTCGACAGGCTGCCGGCGAAATAAACCTGCGCCACGCCGGTCGCAGCGAATGTCTGATCAAGATGTCCGACTTTATTTATGGGGGTTGCCAGCGCAAAAGCATTCGAGCTGAACATGCACGCATCTCCTTGCGAGTTGACCATAACCCGGGAGCCGGGTGGGTAACTGCATGAGCGGAACATTCAATCCCTGATAACAAAGAAGCACAACGGTAAGAACTAACAGGCGGAGGGTCGCACTGTGCCGAAACAGTGTCTTTTTGAACCAAATGCAAGCCTGCCAAGCAGTTGTGCCTGGTTTCGTTGCTTAGCGATGTAAAAAGTGCGCGGGGTTAAAACAACAGGGCAACTAACCAAGAAGAGGGCGGATGACATTGAAGTCATCCGCAATGCCCTCTGCTCAGTGCGGCATCGACCACGATTGCAGCTCGTAACCTTCTTCGCTCAATTGTGCGCGAGCTTGCTGCAAGAACAATTCAAGTTGTGCCGGATCCGAATAGTCACTGCTGGAAATCTGTTTGCGACCAATGTGATTGTTGGTGCGGTCGATGACGGTCAGGCTGACTTCGCCATTGCCGTCTTGTGGGGCCCAAGCCACGCACTGGAAAGGTTTGAACGCGTGGTTGGCAATCAAAAGAGCTTCGTTGATACGGAGCGGGGCGGTCATGGGGTCTTCTCTCTGTCGTGCCCAATCAAGTGATGTGCCGTCGGTTGGGCTTACCGTTCGGCTGGTTACTTGTACTGATGCACGCAACCGGGTGACAGGTCACACCTGAAACAAAGAAATTTCAACTTTCTTTCATATACTCAGTTTGTCGACAGCTATTGAAAGCTGGCTGAAAGATTCAAAGTCGATAGCTGACTAACAACTTCGCTTCTTATAACTGGTTCGCTTGTATCCCTATAAGCAATCGATACAAGGCGCTGTCAAAATCTTGCTAATGTTACAGCCAGGTCTGCCAAATGACTGTTTTTACAATCATTTCTTATAATTTGGCGCCAAGGAACAGTCATGAGCGAAGCGCCTGCATTAAGACGTTTATTGGTCGTCGATCCTTGCGACGATTGTCATCGCCTGTTGCCCGGTTTACGTGCGATAGGCTGGGATGTCGACAGCTGTACTTTGGAAAACGCCGCTGACCGAAGTTGTGATGTTGGGTTGCTGCGCTTGCAGCCGTTTCACCTCGAACGCCCCGAAGCCGTCAAAGAACTGATCAGCCGCAGCGGTACTGAATGGATCGCCGTGCTGAATCAGGAAGTCCTGCGTTTACAGAACGTTGGCGACTTCGTTTGCGAATGGTTTTTCGATTTTCATACCTTGCCGTTCGACGTCTCGCGGGTGCAGGTCACCCTTGGTCGCGCGTTCGGCATGGCGCGCCTGCGCGGGCAGGGCACGATCCATGTGGATCAGCCGGAGCATGAGTTGCTCGGTGACAGTCGACCGATTCGTGAACTGCGCAAATTGCTCAGCAAACTGGCGCCGACCGAATCGCCCGTACTGATCCGTGGCGAAAGCGGCACGGGCAAAGAGCTGGTGGCGCGCACCCTGCATCGACAATCGCAGCGTCACAGCAAACCTTTTGTAGCGATCAACTGCGGGGCGATCCCTGAACATTTGATCCAGTCGGAATTGTTTGGCCATGAGAAGGGCGCGTTTACCGGCGCTCATCAACGCAAGGTCGGGCGCATCGAAGCGGCCAACGGTGGCACGCTGTTTCTTGATGAAATTGGTGATCTGCCGCTGGAACTGCAAGCCAATCTGCTGCGTTTTCTCCAGGAAAAACACATTGAACGGGTTGGCGGCAGTCAGCCGATCCCCGTGGATGTTCGGGTATTGGCCGCGACGCACGTTGATCTGGAGTCGGCGATCGAGAAAAAGCGCTTTCGCGAAGATCTGTATTACCGGCTCAACGTGCTGCAAGTGGTCACCGCGCCGTTGCGCGAACGCCACGGTGATCTGTCGATGCTGGCCAACCACTTCTCGCATTTCTACAGCCACGAAACCGGTCGGCGACCGCGCAGTTTCAGTGAAGACGCGCTGATTGCGATGGGCAAACACGACTGGCCGGGCAATGTGCGCGAATTGGCCAACCGCGTTCGTCGTGGTTTGGTGCTGGCCGAAGGGCGACAGATTGAAGCGCGAGATCTGGGTTTGATCAGCCAGCAGTCGATCGCCACGCCGATGGGCACCCTGGAAGACTATAAAACCCGCGCCGAACGCCAGGCCTTGTGCGATGTATTGAATCGGCACAGCGACAACTTGAGTGTGGCGGCAAAAGTGCTGGGGGTTTCGCGACCTACGTTCTACCGGTTACTGCACAAACATCAAATTCGTTAAATCAAAAGATCGCAGCCTTCTGTAGGAGCCGAGCTTGCTCGCGAAGAGGCCGGTACATTCAACATCAATATTGAATGTACTGACGCCTTCGCGAGCAAGCTCTGCTCCTACAGAATCATGGCGTACGCGCAGTTTAATTTGCACCACGAAACAGTGTAGGAGCCGAGCTTGCTCGCGAAGAGGCCGGTACATTCAACATCAATATTGAATGTACTGACGCCTTCGCGAGCAAGCTCTGCTCCTACAGAATCATGGCGTACGCGCAGTTTAATTTGCACCGCAAACCAGTGTAGGAGTCGAGCTTGCTCGCGAAGAGGCCGGTACATTCAACATCAATATTGAATGTACTGACGCCTTCGCGAGCAAGCTCTGCTCCTACAGAATCATGGCGTACGCGCAGTTTAATTTGCACCACGAAACAGTGTAGGAGCCGAGCTTGCTCGCGAAGAGGCCGGTACATTCAACATCAGTATTGAATGTACTGACGCCTTCGCGAGCAAGCTCTGCTCCTACAGAATCATGGCGTACGCGCAGTTTAATTCGCACCACGAAACAGTGTAGGAGCTGAGCTTGCTCGCGAAGAGGCCGGTACATTCAACATCAAAATTGAATGTGCTGACGCCTTCGCGAGCAAGCTCTGCTCCTACAGATTTCTGTGGTTAGAAGTAATACGGGAATTTCAGGCTGAAGGAAAAGTCCGGCGCATCTTCGGTCATGCCGATGGACAGGTTAGGCACGATCGTTAAGTTGTCGGTGGCCGCGATGGTCATACCGATGTTGAAGTAACCGGCGTTGGCGTCACTGGAGACAACCGACTCCCAATCGCCGCCATCCTGTTTGATCTTGCTCTTGCGTTGCACCAGGTCGGAGACCGAGAACGACATACTCATCTTCTCGTTCAACGCAAACGCTACACCGGCGCCGATCTGGAAGCTGTCGCCCAGTTGCACTTTACCGCCAATTTTCTCGTTGACCCGTGGACTGATGTCGTCAAACGAATCTTCGAAGTTGTGGGTGTAGGACAAGCTACCGAAGAGCACGGCAGGGTCGAAGGTTTTCACCAGCGAGATGCCCGGCGTGATCGACCAGACACCGTTACCGGTTGGCAGGCTGTCAGGCACGAAGAGGTTGGTGTTGTCGCCCGGGGCCTGACGCAGCTTGATCCCGAACGGGTCTTTGCCGGTTGGCGCTTTTACGCGCAACGTCACCACCGCATCCGGCAGGTTCGGCGATTCGTCGAGGAATTTGTAGGCAATACCTGCGTTGACATCGCCAAGGGTCGGATCCTGAGTGACATCCTGTTCACTGAGGGCGCCCGATGCGCCGCCTTGCGCACCGCCGGACTGGTAAGTCGAGTCGCGGTAAATGACTGGAGCGTTGATATCGAACTGCCAACGGTTGTTGTAGTTGTAGCGTGCCGTCAGGTCGAGGGTCCAGGTATCAGCCTTGATCCGGTCCAGGTTGATGCTGCCGAGGAAGATCGAATCCAGCGCCAGAAAGCCGTTAAGCGCCAGTTGACGGGTGTCGTAGCGCGAATAGGTGATGCCGGTTTCAACGCTGAAACGACCGCCACCGAAGAAGCCGCTGGCCTCGTCGTAAAGGTTGGATACCGATTGCGCGGGTTGCGAATCATCGGCCAGTGATTGGCCATAAGAACTGCCCGTGCCCCCTCCGGCTGCGCCCCCCGACGCGGCTGCTGCACCAGTCCCTGTTGCGGCCGCCACTTTTTGAGTTCTGAGGTCGGCCGGCGATTTCACCAGGCGTTTGGGTTGCGGCGCAGCGGGTTGGTCTTCGACCTGGCGGACACGTTGTTCAAGGACCGCCAGGGCTTTTTGTTGTACTTCGTATCGTTGCTTGAGTTCCATCAGTTCTTGTTTTAGCGCTTCTACATCGGCGTCAGGTGCAGCTTGCAACATTGCCGCCGGGAGAAGCGTACTCAGACATACAGCAGCACGCAGTGATACTGATCGATACATGAAAAAGCCGTCCCTTTAAGCCCAATGATCGAGACTCAGCGTAGTTCAATATCCTATGTTGCGTAGGGCCCTGAGTTGAGTCAGGTTGCAATCCAGTGCGCCGGCGCTCATGCCGTTATTGTTCAACACAACGTTGAGTTGAGTCATGTTATTGACCACGTTCGAACTGCCCAGCAAACGGGTGTTCTGCAGCAGCCCGCTCTGGGCAACCTGTTGCAGGGCGGTGCCCTGATTGCCGCTGGCCTGAATTGCCATTTGCACGCCACCGCCGGTAGCGGAAACCGCGACATTGCCGGCGGCGTTGCTGCCGGTGATGGTCTGGCCTGCAATCAAAGCCTGGCCTTGGGAAGGCGTAATGGCGGGGGCCTGGCTGGCTTCTTTGACGTTGATCGCAACGTTGTTGTAAGCGGTATTGTCATCACCGGCTGCGCGCACGCTTTGCGTTACGCCCTGGCTGGTATTCAAGGCTGCGCCACCAATGATGGTGCCGGTGCCTTGTTGTTGGGCCGGTTGGGTCGTTGGGGCGGCGCCGCCATTGTTGGCGCTGGCGACGGCGTTCTGCGCCGAATTGACGATATTGCCGGCCTCTTTGATGGTCGAAACATAGAATTCGGGTTTGATCGTGGATTGCTGGATCTGCATCGAGGCGGCTGCACCGATCAGATCGCCACTGGCGTTGCGCCAGGTACTGCTCATAACAATGCCGAAGCTGATAATCCGCCCCGGCATGACATACCGACCACGCAGCTCAGAGAGCTCCTGATCCTTTATTTCGATGGGTGTGAATCCTGCATTGGCATAGCCTGACGCACTCGCGGCCAGGCAGGCGGCGGCCAGCCAGTATGAGGTTTTCATCTGCTGCTCCCGGGACATCCAGTCCCATTTTTTTATAAGCGGCGATTAAAAGAAGTCGCTCTGAATGAATCCGAAGTCCATCAATTCAGCATCTTTGACAGGGTTGAAGCCATCCAGCTTGTTCTTCGCCGTCAGCGGTACCGGTGGGCTGCGTAGTGCGTTTGCCTTGTCATAACCGGGGCCCACAATGGCGAAGACGATGCCGTTCCAACCTTTGACAAAATCATCATGTTTATAGCGTTTGTGTCCCAGCACCGGGTCTCCGATGTAAACCCAATCCTTATCCGAACGCTGTAGCACGACGAAATGCTTGTAGCCGCGAATTTCCATCAGTACCACCACCGGGATTGTTACTGCGTCGAGCTTCTCCGGTGGAATCTTGTAGCCCCTGGCGCGCATGCCGATGCTTTCTATGTAGCGCTTCATGTCGAGCATGGAAAAACCTTGAGTACGGACAAGGTCCTGGTCAGCGTTGACCAGCATGCCTTTGATGATGTGCTCCTCATCGACGTCGAGCCAATAGGCCTGGCGTAACACCGTCGCCAGTGCAGCAGCGCCGCAGCTGAAGTCGGTTTTCTGTTCGACGATGTCGGCAAACTTGCGCTCACGAATGCTCTGCACATCCTTGTAAATGAGTACGCCACCCGGGAGGGCGGCCACTGGCATTTGCGCGGCCTGGCTCAAGCCAGACAGGCAAAGCAAAGCGATAAGGGCAGTTTTACGCATGATCGATACGCCTTGGCGGACTGAAGGAAAAGCCCCGTTGCCGGGGCTTTCAGTTCGATCGCGATTACATGCAGGCTTTGCAACCTGCGGCGATGGACAACGAGTTGCTTTGTTGGTTGCCAACACCGGCGGCGTTGTTGAAACCAGCGTTGCCGGAGAAGTTGTTGCCAACGTTGCTCAGGGTGGCATTGTTGGTCACAGGGTTTTTCCAGCCGTCTGGAGTCATCACTTGTTGAGTGGTTACGCCAGCCAGACCGAAGACACCCACAGCTTCGAAGGTAGCTTTCTGATCTTTGCTACCACCGTTGCCACCGTGGCCACGATCGTCATAGCCGCCACCGCCGTGACCGCTATCGCCTTTGATGGTTGCTTCGCCAACTGCACCGAACGCGCCAAGAGCGGCGACAGTACCGGTGAGGGTAGTGGTTTTGTAGGTTTGAGTGGCGGAGTTGGCCACAGTCAGACCGGTGGAGCTTTGGTTGGCTGCAGCGGCAGCATTCGCTACACGGCCACCCGATACAGCAATTGCCAGGTTGTTTTTCTGTTGGTTGAAGTTGCCGGCACTGTTGTTGATACCAATGTTGCCGGAACCGCCGTTACCCACATTGTTCAAGCTTGCATTGTTGGTCGTCGAGGCGTTAGCCACAGCGTTGTTGTTGTTAACCTGGGTAGCGCTGGAAACAGCAACAGCGGTGCCGAAGATGAAGCTTTCGTCAGCGGTGGCCAGTGCAGCAGCGTTGTCTTGCTGGTTGCCGTCGCCGGCGGTGTTGTTCATGCCCAGGTTGCCGTTGGAACCGTTCGCCGAGTTATCGACAGTGGCATTGTTTTTAGTGCCCTGGTTGCCAACGATGTTGCTATCGCTGTTTTGCGAGTCGAGTACAGCAGCCCCAGCGCCGGCCCCGATTTGCAGAAGCTCTTCGAGAGTAGGGCCTTTTGGTTGATTGTTATGACCACCGTTATTGTGGCCGCCGTTACCATGACCGTGATCGTCATCACGACCGCCTGCCTGTGCTGCGATTGCCATCACTGCTGCAAGTGCGAAAACCAGTGGTTTGAGAGCCATTGTAGGTTTCATGGTGTTTCTCCATCGTGCTTATTAGTTGGTTAAGTGTTGGTACTTTCTAATTGCACAGCTTTTATTGTTTGGGTCAGTCTGCGACCCGGATGCTCAGGGTGTTAGCCATTCGGTTCCCCACCCCGGCACTCTGGTTCACCTGGATTACCCCGCGGCTGCCGGTGAAGGCCTGATCACTTGTGGTGACCTGGCGGCTGCTGATTGAGGTACCAGTTGCTCCTGAGCTCGGTAACAACGCCACGTTCTGTTGCGAAAGGGCGCTATCGTCAACGCTCTGCGGGGCAGCACTGATGCTGACGCGCGTCACGTTGGCCATTTGGTTGTTGGCCCCGGCACCCTGGTTCACGCCCAGAATCCCGTTACCATTACTGAAAGAGTTGCCGCCGATATTGGCGCTGGCATTGGCCGAGCGTTCGGCCGGAGTGTCTATGCGCTGAATCACGCTGGTCGAGGTGCTGGCATTGGTGCCGATGGCGATTGCCTTGGTGTTGGTTTGTTGCATCTGGTCGCCGGCGGCCTGGTTAACGTTGTAGTTACCTTTGTATTGGATGCCGGTGTTCTGAATGTCTGCGTTGTTGCTGGAGTCGGCCATGGCGCTGGTGCAGCTGAGCAGGGCCAGAATGAGTAGAGTGCGATTCATCTCATTGGCCTCCAGCCATGCGGGTCAGCGGGGCGAGACCGGTGCTCAGAGAGCGATTGATGGTGTTGGAAATGCTGCCGCCGCTGCCGCCACCGTGACCGGCACTCATACCGGGCAACCCGTTGGGGTTGGTGATGACGTTGGTACCGGGCAGCGCACCGTTCTGATTCATGATGGTGCCGCTGATGGAGGAACCGCTGGCGACGCTGGCAAACTCGCCGTCGCTGAGTTCACCGCTGTTCACGGCCTGATTGACGCGTGCCGAAGGGTTGGCGTTGACGGTGGTTGGGTAGGGGTCTTTGCCCCTCTCGCGGCCGATCGAATGAACCTGCACATCGCGATTGAGCACAATCACGCCGTTGCCTTCGGCCTGAGCGTTGAAACTGATGAATGTGCTGGCTGCAGATCCGATCAGCACCAGGCAGGTGAAGCCTTTTTTGATATTCCCCACGGCGGCAATTCCTTCTTCAGTGGGCTGGCCCTAGTCAGCGTTGGGAAGGAGAGAGCGAAAGCTGTGCCGCTTTTTAAAAAAGACGGTTTTTCAATGGGTTATCGGAAAAGTTCGCAGGGCTGAAACACGTGATGTTTCATCGCTGAAACAGTGCTTGGCCAGAAGACCTGTCTGTTCGCTGAACAAAGCTCTGGAACAAAGGTTTGCGGGGATGTGTTTCATCAGCGTAACAAGCGGCATGACAAAACGATGAAGGGCGTTGAAACGGCCACTTTGCACTCGGGCGAGTGTTTCAGAAACGGACACAATTCCCCCAAAACAGGGTGAATTAGTGGGGCAAAAGCCCCACGTCGCTGATCACTCAGCCAATAGATCTGCGACCGCGGCTACGGCTTGCGCCTGTCGCTCGGCCCAATTGCCTTGAATGATTTGAAAGGGCTGCTGGTGTTTTTCCAGCCAGTTTTGTGTGGCTCGAAAGAACATCAGACGTTCCTGCAGATCCGGTTGGCAGCGCTGACCGTCATCCGTCCAGTCGATCTGCTCAGGGGACAGCAACAGGTGCAGATCGTAATGCCGCGCCAACAACTCGGGCTCCAGCCAGTCCGGGCAATCACCGAACAGCGTCTGACTCCAGAGGATATTGCTCAACAGGTGGGTGTCGAGAATCAGCAGCGCTGGCCGCTGCGCGCGCGCCTCGTCTTCCCATTGCAACTGGCCACGGGCGATCGCGGGAATATCGGCCAGACAAGTATCGCGCGGATTCTCTTCGATGAACCGGCGCACGTACTCATCCACCCGAACCCCGCCGAATTGCTTTTGCAGGCCGGCGGCGAGCCAGCTCTTGCCCGTCGATTCAGGGCCGGTGAGCACCACGACTTTCATGTGCGCAACGCCGGATCCGCCCGCCATTCGCGCCAGCCTTGCACGGCGATCAGGGTGAACAAGGCGTACAGCGCGGCCGTGAGGTACAGGCCTTTATAGATGAACAGGCCGACAAAAATGACATCCAGCACAAACCACAGCGCCCAGCATTGCAGACGTTTCTGCGCCATCCACAACTGTGCGACCAGGCTAAAACCGGTGAGCGCTGCGTCCAGCCAAGGTTGCGCGGCGTCCGTCCAGTGCGCCATCGCCGCGCCCAGCAACAAACTGCCAACCGCGCCGACACCCAGCCCCAACAGAATCGAACGCTGATCGAGCCGCGTGACCTGACGCCCGTCATGCATCGTCCCGGCCCTCGTCCACTGCCACCAGCCGTAGACTTGCAGGGCGGCATAGATCACTTGCAGCAGCATGTCCGAATACAGCTTCACTTCAAAGAAGATCCAGCTGTAGAGCAACACCATGACCAGCCCGATCGGCCAGCACAGCGGATTCTGTTTAACCGTCAGCCACACGGCAATCACACCGAGAGCGGCGGCAAACAGTTCGAGCCCGGACATGAGTCTTCCTTGGGGGAGTTGAAGAGGGGGGGCGGATTGTACCCAGAGACGGCTAAGGGGCGTTAGCTACCGTACACGCACTGTTGGCAACAAATTTCCCTGTGGCGAGGGGATTTATCCCCGATGGAGTGCGCAGCGCTCCCAAAACCAGCCAACGCGTTCTGGCAGTTAGAACGCGCTGGCTGGTTTTACGACGGCTACGCCGCCGATCGGGGATAAATCCCCTCACCACAGGATTAGTGTTCCACAGGCAATTGGGGGGTTAGACACGGAATTGGCGCAGCAAGCCGTTCAGCTGTTCGCTGAGTTGCGCAAGCCGTACGCTGGCCACACTCGACTGTTCCGCCGCCAACGCCGTGCTGTGCGATAGTCCGGCCGCTTGCGTCACGTTCTGGTTAATGTCCTCAACCACATGCGCCTGTTGCAGCGTGGCGCTGGCAATCGAAGCGTTCAAGCCATTCAGATTGCGCAGTGCCTGGCCAATCGCACTCAAACTGGCCCCGGCCAGTCCTGCTTGCTCAATGGTCAGCTGCGAAGCCTTGCTGCTGTCGCCAATCACTTTAACGGCGGCTTCAGAATGATTCTGCAAACGCTCAATCATCGTCTGAATTTCCGCCGTCGACTTCTGCGTCCGTTGCGCCAGCAATCGAACCTCATCCGCCACCACCGCAAAACCGCGACCCTGTTCTCCAGCACGTGCCGCTTCGATAGCAGCGTTGAGCGCGAGTAGATTGGTCTGCTCGGCAATCGAACGAATCACTTCCAGCACACTGCCAATCTGCGTGCTCTCAGCAGCCAATGTGCGAATCACTTCAACCGCCTGATCAATCGTCCCCGACAGTTTGTCGATCTGCTGCAAGCTGCCATCGATATTGATCTGTCCCTGTTGCGCCTGCGCTTCGGCATCGCGCATTTCGGCGGCGGCGTGCTCGGCGTTTTTTGCCACGTCCTGCACGCCGTAGGTCACCTCGTTGATCGCGGTGGACACCAACTCCATTTGCTGCGATTGCTGCTGACTGCGTTGCTGCGCCTGCGAGGCATCGTTGCCCAGTTCGCTGGACGACACCCCCAGCGCACTGGCCGAGACCTGCAAGTCGCCGATCACCCTACGCAGCTTGGCCGTGAAGGCGTTGAAGTGGTGCGCCAGCTCAGTGACTTCGTCCTGACCGTGGGTATCGAGACTGCGGGTCAAATCGCTTTCGCCGCTGGCGATGTTGGCCATGGCGTTCACGGTTTCCTGCAACGGCCGGACGATGCTGCGCGCGATCAGAATCACCAGCAGCGCCATGATCACGGCAATCGCCAGACCAATCGCCGAGGCTTTGATCACCTGGCCCTGAAATTCGGCCTGTACGTCGTCGATATACACGCCGGAGCCAAGTACCCAGCCCCACGGCTCGAACAGTTTGACGTACGAAGTCTTGGCCACAGGTTCGCTGGCACCGGGTTTTGGCCAACGGTAATCCACCATGCCGGCGCCCTTGGCTTTGGCGATGGCGACCATCTCGTTAAACACCGCAAAACCGTCCGGATCGCGGATCGCCGAAAGGTTCTGGCCTTCAAGTTTGGGGTTGGTCGGGTGCATGACCATCACGGGCGTGAGGTCGTTTATCCAGAAATAGTCGTTCTGGTCATAGCGCAGGCCGCGGATCGCAGTCAGTGCCTGTTTCTGCGCAGCCTCCTTGCTCAAGGTGCCGGCGGTTTCCAGGTCGTGGTAATAGGTCAGCAGGCCGCTGGCGGTTTGCACCACATGCTGGGTTTTCTGGGCTTTGGCATGATAGAGGTCGGTGTGGATCTGCTTGAGCATCAAGGCGCCCAAGGTCAACAACATGACCACCGCTACCACCAAGATGAGCCACAAGCGTCGGCTGATCGACACACTGCGCAAGCTGTTCATAACGCTGTCACTCCGGGTTCTTTTTATTGTCATAAACCATCGCCAGCATCCAACCACGATTCGGTGATGCGGCCTACGCGACCCAAGTCGTATAACGCGGCAGCGCTTTTGCGGCTTGTCTGATAGGATTTCGGCCCCGCGCGTAAAAACCTGAATCCAAGTTGATATTTCACGGAATTTTGACCATTTCGTGTGGATCCTGTGCGCGCGGAATCGGTACAGCCATAAACAGCTACGCTGATCGCAGTGAACGTCAGAAAAATACTATCGGGGCATGCCGGCGTGCATCGCTCTTTGGGGGATTGATGGATCTTTGGACCGCCTTGCAGGCACTGATACTTGGAGTTGTAGAGGGGCTCACGGAGTTTTTGCCCATTTCCAGTACCGGACACCAGATCATCGTTGCCGACTTGCTCAACTTCGGCGGCGAACGGGCCATGGCGTTCAATATCATCATCCAGCTCGGCGCGATCCTCGCGGTGGTCTGGGAATTTCGCCGCAAGATTCTCGACGTGGTCATCGGTTTACCGACCCAGCCGAGCGCGCGGCGTTTTACCGCTAATCTGCTGATCGCTTTCTTGCCGGCAGTGGTATTGGGGGTGATTTTTGCCGACCTGATCCATGAGTACCTGTTCAACCCGATCACCGTTGCGGCGGCTCTGGTCATTGGCGGCATCATCATGTTGTGGGCGGAAAAGCGTCAGCATGAAGTGCATGCCGAAACGGTCGATGAGATTCGCTGGACGGACGCCTTGAAAATCGGTTTCGCCCAATGTCTGGCAATGATTCCGGGGACTTCGCGCTCCGGCTCGACGATCATCGGTGGTTTGCTCTTCGGTCTGTCGCGCAAAACCGCAACCGAGTTCTCGTTCTTCCTCGCCATGCCAACCATGGTCGGTGCAGCGGTTTACTCGGGCTACAAGTACCGCCACTTGTTTGTGCCGGCGGACTTTCCGGTGTTCGCCATTGGTTTTGTCACCGCCTTCATCTTTGCCATGATCGCGGTGAAAGGCTTGCTGAAGTTCATCGCCAGCCACAGCTATGCGGCGTTCGCCTGGTACCGGATCGTCTTCGGTCTGGTGATTCTGGCGACCTGGCAGTTTGGCTGGGTGGACTGGTCGGCAGCCAAGCCATGAGTGATTCCCGCGCACGGCGGCCGGAAGGGCGACCTTCGGGCGGCAACATTCAGCACCCGAAATTGAAGCTGGTGGTGCTGCTGATCGTTCTCGCGCTGCCGCTGTTCGGCTCGCTGTCGATGTGGCTGCGCGGGATCTCGCTGGTGCCTTTGGCGGCATACGGCATTGTCAGCGTGCTGGCGTTCTTTCTGTACTGGGCGGACAAACGCAAGGCCCGCGCCGATGCCTGGCGCACGCCGGAGAACATCCTTCACGCCGTGGAACTGGCGGGCGGCTGGCCGGGTGCGTTGATCGCCCAGCAAGTGTTTCGGCACAAGACGCGCAAGGTGTCGTTTCAGGTGCTGTTCTGGATGATCGTTGCGCTGCACCAGGTGTTCTGGATCGACCAGATCTTCCTCGGCTCGAACCTGCTGGCCCTGTTCTAAACAAATACCGACTCCCCCCTGTAGGAGCTGCCGAAGGCTGCGATCTTTTGATTTTTCTTTTTAAACCTCAAAATCAAAAGATCGCAGCCTTCGGCAGCTCCTACAGGGGGTTAGGTTTACAGCAGTAGGCCGATCTGGGTTTTCTTGGGCAGTTTGCTTACTACCAACTGGTGCGAACGCTGCAACAATCCGCGCAGTTCCTCAGCGCCCAGCGGGTAGGGCGGGTGCATGATGATCCACTGCGCCCGCGCCAAATACGGCGCCGGGTGAATTCCCGGGCGGTCGCAATGGCCGAGGAACAGATCCTTGTCGACCTTGAACGCCAGCGAATCACCGCGCAGTCCCTGCAAGGCAAACATCTTGTTGCCGGCAATCGAGAACACGCGCACGCCGCCCCATTTGTAATCTTCCCGAGCACCGGGCAGGCCCAGGCAAAACGCGGCGACGTCCGCTTCGCTCATTTTTCCTTTCGTCATAGCAACCGCTCCCCACAGGCATTGAACGACTCGACCAGATGATCGATCCACGCGCGCACCGCCGGCATCACCCCGCGACGATGCGGGTACACCGCTTGCAGCCAGCCGCCGGGCAGCGACCACTCCGGCAGCATCTGCACCAGCGTGCCGTTTTCCAGTTCGCTTTCGCAATACATCATCGGCAACAGCGTAAAGCCCTGACCGGCCAGTACGCAGGCTTTGCGCACCACAAAATCGTCGATCCCCAAACGTGCTTCCATGCTTAGCTCGAAGCTCTTGCCGTGTTGATCGAGCAAGCGCACATGCACCATGCGATCAGCTTCCAGCGCGCCGAGCACCGGCAGATTTTTCAGGTCTTGCGGATGTTCGATCGTCTTGCCTTCAAGAAAAGCCGGGCTGGCGATCACCACCATCTGTGCCTGACGCAATCGCCGAGTCACCAGCAATGGATCTTCGTCACCCAGTTCTCTGACGCGCAACGCGACATCAATCCCTTCGGTGACCAGATCCACCCGGCGATTGAGCAGCACCACTTCCAGTTGTACCTGCGGAAATTTGCCGAGAAAGTCGCTGATGACCATCGGCAACATTTCATGGGCCAACCCGGTAGGGCACGACACGCGCAATCGACCGCGCGGTTCGCTGGACATGCTCGCCACGGCCTCGTCAGCCATTTCCGCTTCCAGCAACATCGCCTGACAGTGGCGCAGATAACGCTCGCCGACCGCAGTGAGATTGAGCTGGCGTGTGGTGCGCTGCAGCAGACGCGCGCCAAGGCGCTCTTCGAGTTCGGCAATTCGCCGCGACAGTCGTGACTTGGGAATGCCCAGCAAACGGCCCGCCGCCGCAAAGCCACCGGCCTCGACGACTTTGGCGAAATAGTAGAGATCGTTGAGATCTTGCATCAGGGAAATCCAACTGTTCTATCAGTGGGACAAACTATCGCATTGTCGGCGGCTAATCATCCATTGGTTTCTTGCGTAGGATTGTCTCCATTCAGTCGCCACAGGCGATTCATTCCAGGAGATTCCGCATGAAACTGCTGCATATCGATTCGAGCATTCTGGGCGACAACTCGGCTTCCCGTCAGTTGAGCAGCCAAGTCACCAAAGCCTGGCAAGCCGCCGAGCCGAGCGCCGTGGTTACTTACCGCGACCTGGCCGCTGACGCCATCAGCCACTTCTCGTCGACCACCCTGGTTGCCGCCGGCACCACCGCTGAACTGCGCAACGCCGCACAACAGCATGAAGCCGACCTGAGCGCGACCACCCTGGCCGAATTCATCGCTGCTGACGCGATCGTTATCGCCGCACCGATGTACAACTTCACCGTGCCAACCCAACTCAAAGCCTGGATCGACCGCATCGCCGTTGCCGGCCAGACTTTCCGTTACACCGAAGCCGGCCCTGAAGGCCTGTGCGGTGGCAAGAAAGTCGTGATCGTGTCCACCGCTGGCGGCATCCACGCCGGTCAAGCGAGCGGCGTTGCTCACGAAGACTACTTGAAGCTGGTGCTGGGTTTCCTCGGCATCACCGACATCGAAATCGTTCGCGCTGAAGGTCTGGCGTACGGCGACGAAGTACGCAACAACGCGATGACCGCTGCTCAAGCGAAAATCAGCGAGCAACTGTTCGCCGCTGCGTAAGGCTTGCGTAAAGAACAGCTGTTGTTCAGGTAACACCCAAAAAACTCTGTATTCTGGTTCTGCAAGGGCCAAATACGGAGTTTTTTGTTTCTGACTGTTACATAATCTGGCCCGGGTTATGCAGTTAAACGAACAGCGTCTGAGTGTATTGCCATCGCCTAAAGCCGAATCCTCGGCGCTTGGGCCTTCGCAACACGGCGGATCTTTCGATTGAGTAACAACAGGGTGGGGCATCCGATGATGCGTCTTTGTGCAACGTTACTGATTTGCCTGCTAGGCAGCCTGAATACAGTGCACGCCGCCCCCGGGTTGCATCCACGCTGGAGCGTCGGCTACCACGAGATGACGTTCCTCGATCCACTGGATCTGCAACCGATGCGCGCCATCGCCTTCTATCCTTCCAGCGATCGCGAGCACACCGCGCTGATTGAGGGCTACACAGTCGAGGCGGGTGAAGACACCAAAATCGCCATTGGCCGTTTTCCCATGCTGATGTTGTCCCATGGCAACACCGGGACGCCGCTCGCATTGCATGACCTCGCGACCTCACTGGCGCGTAAAGGCTTCGTCGTCGTAGCGGTCATTCACCCCGGCGACAACTCCAAGGATCACAGCCGGCTCGGTACCCTCAGCAACCTCTACGGGCGGCCGATCCAGATATCCGAAGCGATTACCGCCACGCTTGGCGACCCAATGCTTGCGCCATTCGTCAACGCCGACCAGGTCGGGGTGATCGGCTATTCGGCAGGCGGTGAGACCGCGCTGATCCTTTCGGGGGCGCAGCCGGATCTGGATCGCTTGCGTCGCTACTGCCAAGAGCGTCCTGACGATCGCGACGCCTGCAACACTAAGGGCGAGTTGATAGTCGATCGCGATGATTTGCAGCCTGTCGCCGATCCGCGCGTACATGCCTTGCTGTTAATGGCGCCGCTGAGTCTTAAATTCGGCCGTCATACCTTGGCCGACGTGCATGTGCCGGTGCTTCTTTATAGCGGTGATGGCGACAAACTGGTGGCTTTCGACAAAAACGCCGCCGCGCTGGCGCGCAAACTGCCGACCGCGCCGGACTTCAAGTTGCTGGCCGGGGCAGGGCACTTTGTGTTTATGGCGCCGTGCACTGAAGAGCAGCTCATGGCGATGCCGGCGTTGTGTACCGACGCTGATGGTGTTGATCGAGAAGACATTCACCGCAACCTGATCTCCGAGGCTGGCCGGTTTTTCTCGCATGCGCTGGGTAAACCGACGCGGGCCGGGATGCAGACCGCGGATCAATAACCCGATCTGCGCTACACCGACGTCCCCTGTGGGAGCGGGCTTGCTCGCGAAAGCGGTGTGTCATTCAACCCATGCGTTGTCTGATACGGCCCCTTCGCGAGCAAGCCCGCTCCCACAGTTTTGATCGCATTTCAGGCCTGGGTTGTTGCTCGGCGCTTGAGCAGCAGGGTCAGCCCCAACCCGATCACCGACAGCAGCGCCGCACTAAAGAAAATCCACGAATACCCAAGATTCAACGCCACCGCGCCCATCAGCGGCCCGGCAATCGCCAACGCCAGATCAAAGAACACCGCATAAGCCCCAAGCCCCGAACCACGGCTGGAACTCGGCACGCGTTTGATCGCCTCAACCCCCAGCGCTGGATACACCAGCGACAGGCCAAACCCCGCCAACCCGGCGCCAATCAAGGCGAACGCGGTGGAGGGCGCGAGCCACAACATCACCAGTCCCACAGTCTCGATGGTCATGCAGGCAATCGCCGAGGTAAAACCGCCGAAACGACTGATCGCTGAGATAAACAGCAGTCGCGACAGAATGAAGCACACGCCAAACACCGTCAGGCAGTACGCCGCGCCACTCCAGCCACGGTTGAGGTAATAAAGCGTGATAAACGTGGTGAGTGTGCCGTAACCGATCGACGCCAAGGTCAGGCTCGCGCCGAACGGGGCAATGCGCCCGAACACTGCCCAGAACGGCAGACGTTCGCCACGAATCACCGGTACCGAAGGTTTGTTGCGGATCAACAGCAGCGCGCCGGCGGCCAATACCGATAGCGCAATCCCGAGACTGGCGAAACCATATTCAGCGACCATCACCACGCCCAGCGGCGCGCCAATTGCAATCGCGCCATACGAAGCAATACCGTTCCAGCCAATTGATTTTGCCGTGTGTTCGACGCCGACCTGGCCCATGCACCAACTGATCGTGCCGACACCAATGAGGCCCTGCGCGACCCCCAACAGCAAACGCCCGAGAATCAGAATCAGCAGGCTGGTCAGTGGAAAACTCTGCAACAGCGTCGAAAACAGGGTGAGCACGCCACTCAGCACAATCCCTAGCAAGCCATACACGATCGCCCGTTTGGTGCCGATGGTGTCCGACATGCGCCCGGCCATCGGGCGGCTGAGCAGAGTGGCCAGGTACTGTGAACCGATGACGAGCCCGGCAATGATTGCGCTGAAACCCAGTTGCTCGTGGACGTAACCGGGCAACACCGCGATCGGCAGACCGATGCAGAGGAAGGCAATAAAGGTATAGAAAACGATGGAAACGATCTGCAGGGTGATCGCCATGGAGCTTTGCGGTGGCAGTTGCTGCGCAGACATGAGGACTCGTTCGCGGGCGGCGGTGGGAGAGTTCGCATGATGGCGTGGGTGAGGGATAAAAGGAAGCAGGCTAACTATTTATCCTTGGATTAATGGCGCTGCTGACGGCCCCTTCGCGAGCAAGCCCGCTCCCACTTTCGAAGGCATTCCCCTGTGGGGGCGGGCTTGCTCGCGAAGGAGTCCGCACCGGCCGATCCCTGGCCTTGAATACAAAAAGCCCCGTCACATGGACAGGGCCTTTAACTTGCAACTAGCAGCTCAAACCTCGAAGCCGCTTTTAGAACACCACACCCTGGCTACGCAGGTAGTCATCGTAGGTGCCGCTGAAGTCAGTCACGCCATCCGGGCTCAGCTCGATAATGCGCGTGGCCAGGGACGATACGAACTCACGGTCGTGGCTGACGAAAACCAGCGTGCCCGGGTAGTTTTCCAGCGCCAGGTTCAGCGCCTCGATCGATTCCATGTCCAAGTGGTTGGTCGGTTCGTCCATGATCAGCACGTTCGGCTTCTGCAAAATCAGCTTGCCGAACAGCATGCGACCTTGCTCACCACCGGAAATCACTTTGACCGACTTGAGGATCTCGTCGTTGGAGAACAGCATGCGGCCCAAAGTACCGCGAATCATCTGCTCGCCTTGAGTCCACTGACCCATCCAGTCGAACAGGGTGACATCGTCTTCGAAGTCGTGCGCGTGATCCTGAGCGTAGTAGCCCAGTTCAGCGGCGTCGGTCCACTTGACGCTACCGGCATCCGGGGTCAGTTCGTTGACCAGAGTGCGCAGCAGGGTGGTTTTACCGATACCGTTCGGGCCGATGATCGCCACGCGCTCGCCGGCTTCAACCTGGAAGCTGAAGTCTTTGAACAATGGTTTGCCGTCGAAGCCTTTAGCCATCTTCTCGACGATGACTGCCTGGCGGTGCAGCTTCTTGTTCTGATCGAAGCGGATGAACGGGCTCACACGGCTCGAAGGCTTGACCTCGGCCAGTTGGATCTTGTCGATCGCCTTGGCGCGGGAGGTCGCCTGCTTGGCTTTCGAGGCGTTGGCCGAGAAGCGGCTAACGAACGATTGCAGCTCGGAAATCTGTGCTTTCTTCTTGGCGTTGTCCGACAGCAGTTGCTCGCGGGACTGGGTCGCCACAGTCATGTACTCGTCGTAGTTGCCCGGGAACAGGCGCAGCTCGCCGTAATCCAGGTCAGCCATGTGCGTGCACACGCTGTTCAGGAAGTGACGGTCGTGAGAGATGATGATCATCAGGCTGTTACGCTGGGTCAGAATGTTTTCCAGCCAGCGAATGGTGTTGATGTCCAGGTGGTTGGTCGGTTCGTCGAGCAACAGCACTTCCGGATCGGAAAACAGTGCCTGAGCCAGCAACACACGCAACTTCCAGCCTGGCGACACTTCGCTCATCGGGCCGAAGTGCTGCTCGATGCCGATACCCAGACCCAGCAGCAATTCACCGGCGCGGGACTCGGCGGTGTAACCGTCCATCTCGGCGAATTCGGTTTCCAGCTCGGCCACGGCCATGCCGTCTTCTTCGCTCATTTCCGGCAGCGAGTAGATGCGGTCGCGCTCGGCCTTGACCTTCCACAGCTCTTCGTGACCCATGATCACGGTGTCGATCACGGTGAATTCTTCGTAGGCGAACTGATCCTGACGCAACTTACCCAGGCGTACGTTCGGCTCAAGCATGACCTGACCACCGGACGGATCGAGATCACCGCCGAGGATTTTCATAAAGGTCGACTTGCCGCAACCGTTGGCGCCGATCAGGCCGTAGCGGTTACCCGCGCCGAATTTGACCGAAACGTTTTCGAACAGCGGCTTGGCGCCGAACTGCATCGTGATGTTAGCTGTAGAGATCAAGAGTTATTCCTGCGAAGCATTCTGAGTAGCGAGGGTGCGGCCGGAGCGCTTGGCCCGAGTCAAAGTGCGCTGAGGCGGGAAAGTCCCGGCATCAACCAAGGGGGCGCGTAAAGTTTGGCGGCAATTGTACTGGTCTGGCGCTCTTAACGATAGGGCGAACACGCCATGACCGCTGATTGGCGCACACCCGGGACAGTTTTTAACACTTACAGGTTCACTATCGGATACAAAGTGTGGCTAAAATGCCATCCATTCACCCAGCGGCCTTCAACGGCGCGGGCTCAGGGACGTGCCATTTGTAATCCGACCACTGCATCAGACGCCGGGCCAGAGGCCTTCAGGCGCGCAGTTTGTTCACTACTGACATGTGACGATTTCCGTGAAACTCATCATTGCTGCTATTTATGTCATTTCCATTGCATACGTTCATCTTCGTGGACGGGTGCGGCACAAATTGGGTCGCCAACTGAGCGATCATTCGTCGTTTCTCGCGCCGATCAACTGCTTCCTCTATCTGTTTTCGAAAAAACCGAACAAGCCTTATCTGGATCCGTCGGAGTTTCCCGATCTGAGTCCATTGCAGGAACATTGGCAGGAAATCCGTGAAGAAGGCCAGAATCTGCTGCGTGCCGGCGAGATCAAACGCTCGGATCAGTACAACGATGTCGGCTTCAATTCGTTCTTCAAGACTGGCTGGAAGCGCTTCTACCTGAAGTGGTACGGCGACAGCCATCCGTCGGCGATGAAACTGTGCCCGCGCACCACCGAACTGGTGCAAAGCATCGGCTCGATCAAAGCGGCCATGTTTGCCGAACTGCCACCGGGCTCGAAACTGGTGCGCCACCGTGACCCGTACGCCGGTTCGTACCGTTATCATTTGGGTCTCGATACGCCAAATGATGCCGGTTGCTACATCAACGTCGATGGCGAAAACTACCACTGGCGTGACGGTGAAGCGGTGATGTTCGATGAAACGTTCATTCACTACGCGGAAAACACCACTGATAAGAACCGCATCATCCTGTTCTGCGACATCGAGCGTCCGATGAAGTACCGCTGGGCGGCGGCGTTCAACGGCTGGTTCAGCCGTAACGTTATGTCCGCGGCAGGTGCGCCGAACGATGCCGGTGACCGGACTGGCGGCATCAACCGTCTGTTTGCCAGAATCTACAAAATTCGTCTGCGTGGTAAAGAGCTGAAAAAACGTAATCGCAAGCTGTACTACATGGAAAAGTGGGCGATCTTCGGTAGCTTGTTGGCGATCTTTATCCTGATCTGATGCATTTTTAGCAGTGGCGGACTCCGGTAGGAGCTGTCGAGTGCAACGAGGCTGCGATCTTCTGTTCTATAAGGTCAAAGGATCGCAGCGTGCCGCAGCTCCTACATAGCTTTTGCTCGGTCGGGTCAAATGACTCTCGCAAAAGCAACCTGTCAGTTGGCTGACGCTTTCTTCGTTTTCTTCGCTGGCGCAGCTTTTGCCTTCGGCTTCGGCGCCGCTTTACCGCCCAGACTGCGTTTCAGCAGCTCCGTCAAATCGATCACATCGGCCGTTTTACGCTCTTCCTCGCCACCCACCGTTTCGACATCCTCGATCTTGCCTTCATGGGCTTTCTTCTCCACCAGCGCCATGATCTTGTCTTCAAACTCGTCGTTGTAATCTTCAGGCTTCCAGTCCGCGCTCATGTCCTGCACCAGCCGTTTGGCCATGTCCAGTTCGCCCTTGGCCAGTTGCGGCTTGGTCACTTCACTCCCAAGCTCTAGCGTATCGAGGCTGCGCACCTCCTGCGGCCAGCGCAGCTTCACCAACACCAGCGCTGACTCCAGTGGCATCAGCGCCGCCAGGTACTGACGAGTATGTAAAACGACGCGGGCAAGGGCGACCTTGTTGGTTTTGCTCAGCGTCTCCCGAAGCAGCGCATACACCTTTCCGCCTCGTTTGTCGGGCGCCAAGTAGTAAGGTGTGTCGATGTTTTGCAGGGGAATCTGCTCGGCATCAACAAAAGAAAAGATATCAATGGTTTGCGTGGAAACCGGGTGTGCCGAACGGATTTCCTCTTCGCTGAGCACTACGTAACGACCTTTTTCATAGGCCACACCTTTGACGATATTTTCTTTGGTGACCTCTTTGCCGGTGACCTTGTTGACCCGTTTGTAGCCCACCGGATCCATGCTGCGGCTGTCGAGCCAGTCAAAGTCCACGCCTTGGGACGATGTCGCTGAAACCAGCGCGACGGGGATGTGAACCAGTCCAAAACTGATCGCGCCTTTCCAGATTGCCCGAGCCATGGTGATGATCTCCCAAGTGATGATCAGGTGACCTGTGGCCCAGCGTGAAAGTTTCCAGTGATTGCGCGGGCTCTGGGGCCAGCGGTCGTGTCTGGTTACATGTTGTTTAAAGCCTGTGACTTAACAAATGCGAACCCTGGGCGTAGCGTGGACTCGAAGGCTCTAATCCACTTGCATCGAGAGGCTGCCCCATGAACCGAATTCTGCTTGGCATCGCCGTCCTCGGCTTGAGCGTGGGTTGGGCTCATGCGGACGTCTCGGTGCCAGCCTCGACGCTGTTGCTGGCGCAAAGTCCGACCGGCAATAGTAATAATCCCTACAACAGCCCGATCCGCCGGGCCAACCCCAACAGCATGCAAGGCACTCAGCCGAGCAACCCGCCGATTCGTGGCCCGAGCACTGCGCCGACGCCGCGTACGCCCACCGTGGAAAACCGTGGCATCGGCAACGGCCAGCCGATTCGTTCGGTGCCAAGTACACCGCCGACGTTTATTCCCAATCCACCCTCACGGGGTACCGACAGCAACCGTTGAACGGCAGGACTGAGGTTCTGTCAGCCTTTCAAGCGAACATAAGGAATCGTGCATGTTGCGTAAAACCCTACTGGCCAGCCTGTGTGCCGGCGTTCTGATCAGTGCTCCGGTATTCGCCGCAGCGCCCAAAGAGCTGAAAAGCGAGCAGGGCATCCTCGAAGTCACCACGATTACTCAAGGACTAGACCATCCTTGGGCACTGGCTTTTTTGCCGGATCGCCAAGGCATGTTGGTGACCGAGCGGCCGGGCAATCTGCGTGTAGTGGGCACGGACGGCAAGTTGTCCGAGCCAATCAGTGGCGTACCGCAAGTCTGGGCCAAGGGGCAGGGTGGTTTGCTCGATGTAGCGCTGTCGCCGGACTTTAAACAGGATCGCATGGTGTACCTGTCTTACGCCGAAGGTGGCGGCAAGGGCGACAAGGCCGGCACAGCGGTCGGGCGGGGGCGCCTGTCGGATGATTTGAAAACGCTGAAGGATTTTAAAGTGATCTTCCGCCAGGAGCCGAAGCTCTCGGTTGGCAATCACTTCGGCTCACGGCTGGTGTTTGATCGCGACGGCTATCTGTTTATCACCTTGGGTGAAAACAATGATCGATCAACCGCTCAGGATCTCGACAAGCTGCAAGGCAAGGTCGTACGCATTTATCCCGATGGCCGAGTGCCGGACGATAACCCCTTTGTCGGGCAATCCGGTGTGCGTCCAGAAATCTGGTCTTATGGTCAGCGTAACCCGCAGGGTGCGGCGCTCAACCCTTGGAACGGCACGCTCTGGGAAAACGAGCACGGCCCACGCGGTGGCGATGAGGTGAACATCATCGAACGTGGGAAGAATTACGGCTGGCCGCTTGCGACTCACGGCATCAACTATTCGATGCAGCCGATCCCTGAAGCGCAGGGTAAAACGGCTGAAGGCACGGTTGCACCGCACCATGTCTGGGAGAAATCACCGGGTGTGTCTGGCATGGCGTTTTACGATGCTGACCGGTTTAAACCGTGGCAGCACAACGCGTTTATTGGTGCATTGGTGACGCAGGAGTTGATCCGGTTGCAGTTTGATGGCGATAAGGTAGTGCATGAGGAACGTTTGCTCGGCGAGCTTAAAGAGCGGATTCGGGATGTGCGCCAAGGGCCGGATGGTTATTTGTATGTGCTTACGGATGAGTCGAAGGGTTCGTTGTACAAGCTTGGCTTGAAGTAAGGCGCTGAGAACGCTCTATACCTGTGGTGAGGGGATTTATCCCCGATGGATTGTGCAGCTTCTCCAGGAAGAGAGGGCTGCTTCGCTGCCCATCGGGGATGAATCCCCTCGCCACAGGGGTTTTGGTGGCTATAGGTTTTGGGGGAATAGCACCACTGCGGCGCGTAGTTTTCCTCGGCCAAATCGGCACATTTTTTCAAACTCGCCATGGCTGACTGGCACGTGCTGGCAGTCCATCGGTTGTCGGTGCTGGCTGTGATCGACATCAGGATCATGCAGGTAAACGAAGTCCTCATCGCAATCGGTCACTACAACCCAGTGCGGTGATTTTGAGCGGGTCAGACGATAGCTGCTGATCAGCACCAAAGGCTGGCCACCGGCGTCGAGCAATCGCGGCAAATCCACTGTTGCGCCGATCACACGTTCCACATCGGTTTCTGCCAGTTGCGCAGTGAACTCTTCATGCACCAAACGCATGACGTCTTTTTTATGCGTATCGCGTACGCCATCAAGGAACAGCGGCCCCTCCAGGCTCAGCTCCAAACGCACGCGAAAACCTCTACGCCACGCCGCCAGTGCCAAACCTTGAGGGCTGCAGCCGCCATGGCCGGAGGTCATGAACACGGTCGTCGCCTCGCGCCAGATCTGTAATTCCTCACGACGCTCCAGCAAGCGTCCGGCCTGCAAGGCGCCCATGGCCATCAACAGACAGGCCGGGCCGCAGGTGAAGTCGGTGGTCTGCGCGTAGTAAGGCACCGTGATGCTGCGTGAGTCGCGGTGCTGGAGAATGCGTTTCTCCAAGCGCAACGCATCGGCATGGTCTTCGTAGTAATCGTGGATCAGCGCAAAACGCCGGTAACCGTTGCGCTCATAAAGGGCAATGGCGGTGGGGTTGTCGGTACGTACTTCCAAACGCAGATACGCGCAATCATGTTCCAGCGCGCAGGCCTCGATTTTCTGCAGCAACTGCTTGCTCAGCCCTGTGCCGCGAGCCTCGGCAGCCAGGGCTATCGAATACAGCCGCGCCAACGAGGTGCCGCGATGAAACAGTACCAGCGCGTAACCGAGCAGATGTTCATCGCGTTCTGCGACCAGCAACTGCGCATGGGCGCGCGTAATCATCCAGTGAAAACTGCGACTGGTGAGCCGATCCGTGGTGAAACATTGCATTTCCAATGCCAGCAACGCCGGCAAGTCTTCAACTACGGCCAGGCGAAAAACAGTACTCATATGACCACCGTAAAAGTTGCGTAACGAAACGAGACTTTCGTAAAACTTCGTGCTTAATAGAAAAGGTCTTGTTCTCCAACGGATCAATCTCTATGTCAGCGGTACAGGGTCATTGGCGCGAAGTATCCGAGCAAAGTTTGCCGACGGCAACTTATTTAAAACCAGCGATCAGAACCTCCAGTCAAGTGTTGATCATTGTCGAGCGCAAGGAAGATTGGGCTTCTTATTTTCCCAGCGAAGACATCGTCACCGCTCAGGAATACCTCGAGCAAACACGCGAAGCCGAGCCCGGCAAACGGGTTCAGGTGATCAACCTGTGCCGCAGCTACAAGTACTTGGGCCATGGCTATTACTGCTCGCTGCTGGCGGAAGCCCGTGGGCACAAGGTGATTCCGTCGGTGCGTACCATCAGCGAACTGACGAAAAAATCACTTTATGGCCTGGCACTGGATGACCTGGATAAAACCCTGGAAAAAGCCCTTAGTCACCACCTCTACAGCGATACCGAAGGGTTTACCCTGACACTGTATTTCGGCAGGACTCATATCGAGCCGTTGCAGGATCTGGCGCGTCAGTTGTTTGAAGTGTTTCCTTGTCCGATTCTGTTAGTTGAGTTTCGCCGAACTAACGGTTGGCACATCGAGGGCGTGAAGTCCGGTGCGTTGCACAAGTTGCGCGATGATCAGGAAGATCAGTTTGCCAATGCGCTGGACGGTTTCAGCCGTAAAGTCTGGCGTGTGCCGCGCTCGCCGCAAGTTGCGCGTTATGACCTGGCTATTCTTCACGACCCACAGGAAGCCTTGCCGCCGTCGAATCCCAAAGCACTGGAAAATTTCGTCCGGGTCGGCAAAACCATGGGCATTGATGTCGAATTGATCGAGCGCAAGGATTACGCGCGATTGGCCGAGTACGACGGGCTGCTGATTCGCGAAACCACCAGCGTCGACAACCACACCTACCGATTCGCCAAGAAGGCCGAGAGCGAAGGGCTGGTGGTGATGGACGATCCGACGTCGATCCTTCGCTGCACCAACAAGGTCTACCTGACCGACCTGCTCAACAGCCATCAACTGGGCATGCCCGCCACCGAAATCCTCTACAAGGAGCGACCCGAAGAGTTCGAACGGGTCGGCGAACGCCTCGGTTTCCCCTTGGTGTTGAAGATCCCCGACGGCTGTTTTTCACGCGGCGTGATCAAAGTCGAAAGCCAACAAGCGCTGCTCGAAGCCACTGCGGAATTGTTCGAGCACTCGGTGTTGTTGCTGGCCCAGGAATTCTTTTACACCGAATACGACTGGCGCATCGGCGTACTCAATCGCAAACCGATCTTCGCCTGCCAGTACTTCATGTCCAAGGGCCACTGGCAGATCTACAACCACAAAGCCAAAGGCCAGGACGTCACCGGCGAATGCCGAACCATGGCGATCCATGAAGCGCCGCGTGCGGTCGTCGACCTCGCGGTGAAAACTGCCAACCTGATCGGCGATGGCCTCTACGGCGTCGACCTGAAACAGGCCGGCGACAAAGTGGTGGTGATCGAAGTCAACGACAATCCAAACCTCGATGCAGGCATCGAAGACGCATATTTACAGGACGATTTGTATTCGCTGGTGCTGGAAGAGTTTGTGCGGCGGCTGGAACTCAAACGTCGCGGGCAAGCGTGGTGAGCCGCCGATGATCAGCAGTTTCTCACTGAGCCACGGCGCGTTACAGCGGGTTGAACGATTGGACGCCGAGGTGATGCTGTTCAGCAATCCCGACGCCGCCGAGCGCGACTTGCTGCACAGTCATTTCAAGGTCGATGAACATGCGTTGGCCTCGGCGCTCGACCCGGACGAAGTCTCGCGCATCGAGTTTCACCCCGATCATTTGTTCCTGATCTGGAAGCGCCCGGAAAACTATTCCGGTGGCGGCAGCCTGGCCTTTGAGGTGTCGTCCTGCGGCTTGCTGTTCGCGCCGGGGCAATTGCTGGTGATCGCCACCGACGACACGCCGCTGCATGGCCTCGGTACTCGGCAGCCATTAAACACGCCGCTGGATGTGCTGCTCGATCTGCTGTTCAACAACATCCATCACTACCTCGGTCACCTGAAGGTGATCAAACTGGTCGCCCGCGAGTTGCAGCAAAAATTCAACGCCTCGATGCAGAACCAGCATCTGGTGCAGATGTTCAACCTCAGCGAGAGCCTGATCTATTACATCAACGCCCTGCACAGCAACGGCGCGGTGCTGACACGGCTGCGTAATCACGCCGAGAAACAGCATTTTTCCAGCGAGGCGCTCGGCCTGATCGATGACCTGATCATCGAAAACAACCAGTGCTACAAACAGGCTGAAATCTACTCAACGGTGTTCTCCGGGCTGATCGACGCGCGCGGTAACCTGATGAACAACAGCATGAACAACCTGCTGCGCAAACTGACGTTGATCAACGTGGTGTTTTTGCCGCTGAACCTGATCGCGAGTATTGGCGGGATGTCGGAGTTCAGCATGATGACGGCGGGGACGCCGTGGTGGGTGTCTTATCCGGTGTTTTTGCTGGTGATGTTGATGGGGGCGGGGGGGATGTTGTTTGGGCTGAGGCGCTTGGCCAGCTGATTTGTGTTGTCTGAGCTGGCCTCTTCGCGAGCAAGCCCGCTCCCACAATGGATCTGCGCAATGGCATAGATCCCCTGTGGGAGCGGGCTTGCTCGCGAAAGCTATTTCCCAAACGCCAAAAAATCCGGATCAGCCCGCATTCGCCGAACTGCTGATCTTCCTACGCTCCCGAACCCCACGAACCACCAGATACAACAACGGCCCCACCGACACAAACACCGCCGTCAGCAACAAATAAGGCACCACCGACCAAACCGACTGCCCGCGAGCCTTGGCATCCTTGACCATCCAAACCCCGGCCAACGTCGCCAGCAGGTACAAATCAATCACCACCTGTGCCGTATCCGGCCGCGACATCAAGCTGATCCCAAAATCAATCAGCGACTGTTCAGCCTGGAGCATCACCGAAACGGTGTAACCGGAAAAAGCCAGCAAAGCCGTGAGGGGCAGGGCGACAGACATCATGCATTCCTTCCTTGAACTGATGAGCAGAATCGCCAGATTACCCGCGCCACGCAAAATTGGCCATTGACGTGCCAGCGGCGTTCAGGCTAATTTTCAGGCCATGACTACCTACGTATTGCGCTGCCAGCCAAGCATTATTATTACCGCCATTCCTCACTTGGCGGGCTAGCTCACGACTGCAGCACCCAACCCGCCCTAGAGGCGGGTTTTTACTTTCTGTCTCCAGGGTTCGAAACACCGCTCATGTAGGAGCTGCCGCAGGCTGCGATCTTCAGGATCAAAAGATCGCAGCCTTCGGCAGCTCCTACGCAGGGTGTGTGAAATCGCTATCAAGGAGATCAGCATGAGTTACACCAACGACCAGCAAGCCCTGCTTGAGCACTACGTGAAAAGGATTCTCGCCGCTCCCGTGTACGACCTGGCTGTGCGTACGCCATTGCAGGCAGCCCCGGCGTTGTCCGAAGCGCTGGGTAATCGCATCCTGCTCAAGCGCGAAGACCTGCAACCGACGTTCTCTTTCAAGATCCGTGGCGCCTACAACAAACTGGTGCAACTGAGCGATGCGCAGAAGGCACAAGGCGTCATCACCGCATCGGCCGGCAACCACGCGCAAGGCGTGGCACTGGCGGCGCGCGAACTGGGCATCGCCGCGACCATCGTCATGCCGTGCACCACCCCTGAACTGAAGGTGCTGGGCGTACGCAGTCGAGGCGCGGAAGCGCGGCTGCACGGTGAAAGCTTTCCCTTTGCGTTGGCCTATGCCCTGCAATTGGCCGAAGAAACCGGCCGCACCTTCGTGTCCCCCTTCGATGACCCGGACGTGATCGCCGGACAAGGCACCGTGGCCATGGAAATCCTTCAGCAACACCAAGGCGTGCTGGATGCCATTTTCATCCCGGTAGGCGGTGGTGGCTTGATCGCCGGCATCGCCGCGTACATCAAATACCTGCACCCGGAAGTGCGGATCATCGGCGTTGAATCCGAACATTCCGCGTGCCTGAAAGCCGCTCTGCACGCAGGCGAACGTGTCGTGTTGCCCAGCGTCGGCACCTTCGCCGACGGCGTGGCCGTGGCGCAGATCGGTGAATACGGTTTTGAAGTGTGTCGTTTCTGCGTGGACGAGGTGATCACCGTCAGCAACGACGACCTCTGCTCCGCGATCAAAAACATCTACGACGACACGCGATCAATTACCGAACCCTCCGGCGCCCTGGCCGTCGCGGGCATCAAGCAATACGTGGCGCGAAGCGGCGTGCGCGGTCAAACCTTCGTGGCGATCGACTCAGGCGCCAACATCAACTTCGACAGCCTGCGTCACGTCGCCGAGCGCGCCGCTGCGTGCGGCGTCCCGGTGTAACGGTGTTCAGGGCAGCAGCGGGCGCAGGAACGTGCGCTCGTAGCTGACGATGAACTTTTTCTCGACCAAAGAGGCGACCAGCGCAGTACTCTCGGGATCGGTCATCGCGATATGCCGATAGCTTTCGTAATCCGCCAGTGACGGAAAACTGAACAGGCAATACGCAATGTTGCTCGCACCCTCCGATGGCAAAAAATAGCCATGATGGCTGCCGCCCAAGCGTTCAACGATACCGAGCCAGGCCTTGGCGTAAGCCTCGAACTCGGTCAGTTGGTACGGGTCGATCACGTATCTGACGTGGCAAGTAATCACTGCACGTGCTCCTTGCCCGGTTATTCCTGAATGGCTGTGTTGACCTTGTCCGAGGCTGACCAGATGCGGTAGCGCACTTCGACGTCCGTTGGGGCGTAGACCACGATCGGCAATTTGCTGTTGTAACGCACGGTGAAACCATCGCCTACAACCGGCACGAACGCGCGCTTCTTCTTGCTGCCGGGCGGGCAGGCCATCAGCGTGCTCATCGGGCCAATGACTTTCTCGAGGCGATAATACGGATAGCCCCAGCCTTGCAGATTTTTCTCGTCGAGCACGCCGCCGAGCTTCGGACGATTGCAGTCCACCTCAAGGGTCTTGCCGGCAAGAATCTCGACCTGGAAGTTTTCTTCATTCTCTTGCTTCGGCAAATGAATGACCTGACGGGTAAAGCCCGCCTCAGCCTTCGGGTAAGGTGCGACGTCTTCAAGTTTCGCCGCATGGGCGAGGGTGGACAGACTGGCGATAATCAGCCCGGTGGTCGCGTAAGCGCGTAAAGAACCCATGGATGCCTCCTTGCGGGTGTAGGGTGGTTTGACAAGCATTCTTACCGTCATGGGTGATGAATGCAAACCCGCAACAGATTGCAAAATGCAACGCGCAAAAGGGCCCAACCGGCATTTTGCACGTAGCGAAATACTGGCCTTTGCGCCAAGTGATTGATTTTTATGTGGGTCAGAATGACCCGATGAAAGGCACGCTTTATGCGTCTTTTCAGTGCGGCGCACCGGGTTTGGGCGCCTACACTCCAATGGGCATTTCGCCGTACCACCGTTTGCCGCACCAGGGAAACAGCGGGGACACACCCGTGCAGGCGCAGCAAAGGTCAGCGTGAATACTTGATTGGCAATCTCACAGTAAGGAGAGGGTTCGCCATGTTTCTGTCTGCCTTGGAACTTCGTAACATCGTTGAAAGCAGTTTCCTGCCAAAGCGCTGCCAGTGCACGCTGTCGCCGGACTTGCTGATGACCGTCAAAGTGTTTGGCGATCACCAGACCGATCAGGTCGATCTAATGGTTCGTGACATCGACGCCAGCCACCTCAACGGCTGTCGCGAGATCAATGAACTGATCGCAGGGCTGCGTTCGGATCTGAACAAGCAAAGTACACCGCACTACTACAGTCCGCGATCCAGAGCCGTTTAACCCACTGTTTCAGCCAGTTCGACCGTCACGCGCCGGGCCTGCACAAAACCAAGGCCCAGCGCGAGCTCGACCAGCACCGCCAGCAAAATGCCGGGGCCGGCATGGCCATTGAGCCATTCGCCAAAACCCAGCACAGCCAAGCCAAAACAACCGACGATAAACCCGTTGCTCAGCGCACTGCGCGCCACCGACGGCGGTGCATTGCGCACCAGAAAAAACATCACCCCCAACGCCGCAAACAACACCGCACTGCGCCGCGCGACAAATCCGACTGCGGTCGAATACTCAATGCTCCAGATCGCCAGCAACACCTCGGGGAAAAAGCCCCAGGCCAACGCGAGCAAAAAACACAACGAAGAGGTAATGCCCGACAACGCGCGAAACGACAACTGCATGGCTAATCCTTGCGGCAGTGAGGAGGGCCCCGAGCATAACCCCCGAAACACCCCACGCCTACCGCAACGCCAAAAATCAGAACGTTCTGTCAGTTTTGGAAACTGCACGCGTCAGACATTTTCCGATAACTGATCTCCTCAGGCTTGCCGGCGTTATCGATGTACTTCATATCAGCTGTAATCACCTTGCATTGCTGAGTGGCCGGCTCAGTCAACGAAATCACCTTCGCCACATGCAGCGGCATGCCGTACTCATAAGGCACCGCTTTCGATGTGGCCGACGTGTCATTGGCATGCGCCAACCCGGCAAAAGCCGCGCAGGCGAGGGCGGTGGTGAGCAGAAACGGACGAATGTTCATGAAAAGACTCCCGTGCGACGCAAAGAGAGTTCGGCGCAATACAAACCGAACCTGCCGCACTGGGCGTCAGCCAAGGGCTGAGGGCGTGCGGTTCAGTACAGTTTTCGACCACGGCGTTAAGCGATGGTTAACCCGGCTGAACGCCGGTTGTCAGGGAGTGAGGCGGTTTTCTTCGCGCGGTTTGGCGAATTCCTACAGAAGCTGCTGCTTTGTCTGCGTTCGGGGTCTGGAGCGGGGCGGGTATTGTCGGGTGTCGCTGCAAAATCAGCGGCTCGGGTTTGGTCACCTGAATACTCGTACATGTGCCATCATTCGCGCCGCGGACACTTATGTCTTCGGAGTGCATTGCTGTGGCGGCTGTGTGCAGGATTGCCTTCGGGCGAGCTGATTGGGTATTCAGTTGACCAAGCTTGCATACAGTCCGCCTCCCTCGTTTGGTCACGGTGTCGGCGGGTTACTTACCCAATTGGAGTTATCTCTATGCCGATACTGAATCCGCTGCCAAACCGTTATCACCCTCTAAACAGCAACATCACCGAAAGCCCGACACTGCTCATCGATACCGAAGCCAACCCCAAAGACATCCCCAAAGACATCCTTGAAGCAGCTGTCCAGCGCATCCGCGCGTGCAGCGACCTGCTCGAAACATTGCACTGTCTGTGCTTCAAGCAAGCCGACGTGGAAGACATTCCGCACATTACCCATGCGCTGTATCTGCTGGCGCAGGATGGCAATGATTTGCTGCAGGTCGCGCAGCAACAGATGGTGAGCTGGAAGGCGCCGGTTTGATGGGGTAGGTAATTTGGCAGGAGTGAATGGCTGATAAATGTAGGCTGATTCACTGCTGTCGATTGGCAAAGGCAAGGCGCTGCGCGTTGAAATCTTGAATCCCGGTTACCTTCCGAGCTTGTCAGGAAAGAATGAAAGTGGTGGATGGCTTTTTTTCCACTGATCTGCAAATTTTTCTGCGTCTAGTATTTGGGTTGGAGTCATTTTCTCTGCAATCTCAGGCAGGACTTCCTCTACGTATGATTGCATGCTCCCACCTTCATCGAGTTCTTTGAGTAAGGAAGTGATCGCATATCCTTTCACCAAATCAAGTTCAAATCCAAATCGTTCAGGTGTGTGAGCAAGATAGGCTCCGTAACTGGTAACTCCGCTTTCATAGCCTCGCTCAGCGGCAGTCTTTATCCATCGGCGAGCGACTTCAAGATCCCCTCCGCTTTCATGTAAATACGCTGCATATTCCATCATCGCTCGAGGGTTGCCACCTTCCGCAGATGCTTTAAACCAATGGGCGACGGATTCTTTTCGTTTCCAAGGTAAAACAAATCCCTCTCCTTGCCGAGTCGAAATTGCCATCCAAAACTGAGCTGTCGAATTTCCTGATTCTGCTGATTTTTCGAGCCAATTACGATCGAGCGTCGCCTCATACATTAAGTACATAGCTTCAGAGTCCCCTTGCTGAGCTTTGGGTTCTGCCAATAAACTTGCTTTTAATAACCAGTCCGTAGGTTTGACTTCTGACACTGGACAGTTTTTCATCTCTACACAAAGGTCATTTCCGCTTCGCCCTAGTTGTATCATTGCGTATAAATTGCCTTGCGTCGCAGCAGCTTCGTACCATTTTTGTGCGGCTGTCGTCATGTACCGATTTCTTTTTCTAAGCGATTCCCCTAAGTAATATTGAGAGTCTTGATCTCCTGCCTTGGACGCTTCTTCTAAATACGGGAGCGCAGACGTAATTTTGAGTTGGTTGTAAAGGATCAATCCTTTTTCTTTCGCGAGGTTTTGCTCAGTGTTAAGTGCTGCGAACGCACTAAGTGAAAACGCGGAAAGGGCAGTTATAATAAAGGTTGCCAATTTTTTCATAAGTGTTCGCCCTGTTTAACGGCTCTGTCCGATAAATGTAGATGTTTGTGAGGGGGTGTAGGTCTTTCCATAAAAGTTACTGCGTCGGCAGGCGCCATCTAGGTTTGCTCCAAGTGTGCTCACATGGTTTTTGTAGTTTTGACGCATTCTGTCGTTCGCGGGGCTGACAAAACTCAGGACAGGCTCACTCATGAAGACATCTAGAACGAGGCGATTACTACAATATTCCTGATTGGCATTTAGAGCTTGTACGCCGAAGCCATTCATACTGGCGCACGCTTGTTCAAACTGCGTCTGTGCTTGGCTAACGGTTTTATTTTCTATGGCGTTTTTAACGATCCAACTCAAGATCCGTTCAATTGCTCTCTGTTGTAGGAGATGCGATTGAGTGTTGTCATACTCCCTTTTTTTGTTAGGGTTTTCTGATACCGAGAATGACTCAGGTGAGCTTGTTAGAGTCATTAATAACGGCCCGAGAGCTGATGGTATAGCATTTACACACCACTCTTCGAGCTCGCTCTGGTTGCCATATTCAATAATTGCATCCGCTATTGGGCCCCCTTTGCCTGCACGAGTCAATGATTCGTAGAGCCCCATAACAATGTCCCAACGCAACATGTAAGCCATTGCCACATTGAGGCCTACGGCACCCAACGCATTAAGCGCAGACGCATACTCACTGGCCTCAGGATCCATCCACTCTACATTTCGCCCCTTAGTCTTATGCAGTTCCTTGCGATAAAGGTTAATGATATCAACCACCGCCTCATACCCAATTTCAAACTTGAAGCTCCCGTTGGCACCAGGCCCAAGTACCACGGTCGCTTTCAGGTTGAGAATGAATCGTCCTTTATCCAAAGAAATCTGCGCAGTGCCCTGGAACCCGGCACCCAACGCCAGCCCAACGGATCCACTTAACTTGGCGAGCGTCAGCCATGGGTTCGTGCTTTTCGCATCTTTGTCGCTGCCAACTCCCATCGTCGGCGCAGTGCGCAGTGCAACGAGATCTTTTGGTGGAGCCCAATTCAATGCGCCGGTCAGTTCGATGGCGCCTTGCAAGCCTCCGAATACGTTGAAGGTCGCCTTCGCCCCGTTTTCGACCTGGACGTTGGCCAAGCGCCCGGTGAGGACTTGATCCGAACTTTTAGTGGCGACAGCGGTGCCGGACTTCGACTTGTGTTCAAGGTCGGGGGTAGGGCTGGTGTCGCCGCTGTCGGTCTTGGCTTTCTTCGCGGCTTCGTGATCTGGGCGTTCTTCTTTGGCTGATGCGTCTTCGCGCTGTGCGCGTTTGACGGGGCTGAGCGTTGCGCCGTATTTGACGTTGCCGAGGATCGGGCTCAACTCGACGCTACCGGCCAGCAACAACGATGCGCCGGCGTAGCCCCAGGCCCTTACGCCAAAGTGGAAGGAGAAGCGGCCAAAACTCATGTGCTGAGGAACACCGTCCAGGAGGTAATCGAGGGTGATTTCCTGAGCACGTTCTTTGGTGGGCATGTCGACTTTCAGCAACTGCACTTCGCCGCGAGCCAGGTCGAGACTCAAACCGACGTTGCCGGACATTTGAAAGCCTTCGGCGGCGGTAACGGTGGGGCCTTCGAGTTTTACTTCGCTGTGAATGCTTGGCTGAGGAGGGGTCAGGCAGCGGACGAATTGAGCCTGGGGGCTGCTATCGAACAGCCTGACTGCGCCGCGAACACTTTTCTTGAAGACCAGTTGCTGAAGATTTTTACCCCAGCTTTCCAGCGTCGCATCGTTTTCCAGTTCAGTGACCTTACAGCCTTTACTTTTTATATAGGCGTAAAAATCTTTGGCCAGGAACCAGCCTTTTTTATCGAAGCAGTCCCCGACCTGGTCGCTGAATTTTATGGCGCCCTGAGCCAGGAGCCATTGGCGGAACGAGGTAGTAGCACTGTTTTTATCAGAGCCTTCAGTGGCATCTGTCGGTAGGCTTTCGCCGACTTTCGTTACAGAACCCAACGCTTTTTTAGAGTCCTCCTTCATGATTTTCTTAGCGTCTTTGAGGTTCATCATGCTGAACCAGCCCAAAGGTGTGCCTTTGCTATCCGAAAGACTCACTTCACGCAGGGGGAAGCCAGGTTTTACCATGCGGTCTACGGGCTTGGGCTGGAATTGTTCCGGTTCCCAAACCAGGTAGCGTGCTGGTTTTGCGGCGATGACGTTCTGCTGAGCAGTGGCATGAAGGTCGTCTTTGATTTTCTGCAGGCTATCCCATTCGGCTCGTTCGGTATCCACCAAACCGGCCGGTGCTTGCGCATTTTGCCCGGTGGCCTCGATCCAGCGTTTGTACTTTTCCTGCAGTTGTGCGGTGACCTCCGCTTGCCTCTTCTCTGTATCCAGATACCGTTTGAATTGCTCAATACCCGATGGAAGTCCGTCACTGATCAGGGCGAACTCTGGCAGCGCGATGCCGTATTCCGAGGCTTTGATAATGGATTCTGTGTAGGCGTGGTAATCCAGCGCATCGGCGTTCTTGAACAACGTGTAGGCATAACCGACGAGGTCGGCAGTGCAGTCGTTCATGCCGCTGCAGATGTTTTCGTAACTTTTCTTCTGCTCAGCCAAAGCCTTGGCGACGTCTTCCAGCGCGACTTGTTTGAATTCTTTATTGCTGAGGAGTTTTTGACGCGCCTCGAGGTAAGTCTGCACGCGGGCGCGGGCTTCCATCGCCTCTTTGGAGAACAGCGAGCCACTTTCAAAGGTGTAGCCTTCGAGCTTGGCGGCTTTGATTGCCAGTTTTTTCAGCTCGGCGCGTTCAGCCAGCAGATTGTGATAATCGACGAACTCTTGGCGAACACTCTCGCGTGAGTCCATATCTGCTGTCATTTGCGCCATGCGCGATCGAGCAGTGTCCTCTTGAGGAGGCTGGGTAGAAGCGGGGGCGGGATTCTTTTCATCGACTTCGTTTTGCCGGCGTTTAGCGGTGGCAGGGTCGATTTCAAGCTCATCTCCCATTGCTTCGAATTCTTCCATCCGCGCACGTTCGGCGCCCGTGAGAAAGTTGCTTAACTTGGGCTCAAGGAAGTATTCCAGCAGTCCCGATTCTTGCAGCCCGTTGAGGCGCGCATCACGCGGCTTGCCGGGCGCAATCATTTTCTCCAGCTTGAACATCGACTCTTTGATGGAAGCCAGTGCAGGTTCAGGCAACAGCCAGAACTCTTGCTCCTCGGTGGCATACAGCGCACTGGCAAACGTTGAGGAGCACGCAGTGGGTTGATCCTTGAAAGTCTTCGAAGGCTTCTCAGGATCGTCCTTTACCGGATCCAGCTCAACCAGATCCTCAGCGGAGCACTGCGGTGCGGCGCTCGGAGTCGCCTCTGCAGGTGCTTGAGCCGCAGCGGGAGACTGAGCGGCGGGTGCAGTTGAAGCGGCTTGTGCGCTTTTCGGCACGCTTAGATTCCATCCCACTTTGACGTTGTCGGGGCTGGTAATGAAGGGGTTCAGCTGACGCAGTTGCGCCACGGTGGTCTTGTAGCGCGAGGCAATCTGACCCAGCGTTTCGCCAGGCATGACGGCGTGATTAGTGATTTCCATAGTGCTTCCGTTCTGTGGTCGCGTCGCCGTTATTGTTTGGCGACGGCGGCTGATTCCAGGAGCCGATCAACTTTGATAAACGACTCGTCCTTTGATTGCAGGATCGCCATGATCTCTGGCTGTGTTTCAAACAGCGGGCCGTTCACTGCATGGCCAAGCTTGAGCAGGTGTTCACCTTCGTAAATGTTGCTTTCCAGCAGCAGGTCGAGGTTGTCCGCGATGTCGTTCAGACGCTCATCTTTCGGCTCGTTGAAAGACGCGTATTCCTCGTCAACCCAATAAATCCAGCCGAGGCGAGCCTGAACCAGCGCGGCTGATTCAGGCAGATTGAACGCCACCCCATCACTGCGCCATTTCGATTCGGCGTTGGCTATCGTGGCTAGCCAAGGCCCTCGTTGTTGGCCGAACTGCTTGGGCGCGGGGCTGTAAACGGCACTCCAGCAACCGAGTAACTGATCGAAGCTGTCGCCGGCGGTGTAAGCCAATGCGTTCCACAGGCTGGGCTTGTGGTAGCTCAACAAGCTTTGGCCACCGGAACCGTCATTGGCCCGCAGCAGCCATCGTGCGTGTGCCAGTGCTTTTGCAGGATCCGCTGCTGAGATCGCAATTCCGGCAAAGTGTTCCTCACAAAGTTTCACGGCTTCATCTGCCAGTCGGCTGCCCCTTGGCGCGACCAGCCACAAAGGCCCATCGGGCATTTCAGCGAAATCTGTCGCGAAAAAAAGTGCTTGCGAGGTGACCGGTTCACCGACCCGATACAGACGAGCCAAGGCTTCGGGCTGTAGTCCACGGTCGATGATGAAGCACAGAGAGCTGCCAACCATCGGCAACTGGGGAAAGTCATAGCGAGGCGCCGCCAGCAGCGTGCTCAAGGCTTTTACATGCATGTGCAATCCTTACGGCTGCAAGCGCCGTTACTCTGCAATCCGCACAGCGGAGTGATGCCTGATTCATTCGGACGCTTCGGCAGTGGCGCTTTCCCAGCCTTATCCGCATCCGCCACTTTCATCGGCCCCGGCAACAACGGCGCCGCCGGCGTACCCGCACCCGGCCCACCGCCAGAGTTCACCTTCACCTCGGCCCCGCTGATGGTCACACCCCCGGCATCCACCTTCACAAAACTCCCGCCAGCCTTGGCCGTGAGTTCCATGCCGCCTTCCATCACAACTTTCTCGCCAGCGTTGTAGTGAATCTCCGTCCCGGCCTCAACGAACTGCGCTGTGCCAACCTTGACGTGCTGAGTCACCGCAACCGTCAGGTGGTCGTTCGCGCGCATTTCGCTTTTGCGGTCGAGGTGGGTGATGCGGTGTTCTTCGACTTTGAATTCGCTGTAGGTGTTGGCTTCGACGGTGTCGTGGCGTTCGTTGCCGACGCGGATTTTCTGGTCGTGTTCGATGTTTTCGTCCCAATCGCGTTGGGCGTGCAGGTAGATCTGTTCGGCACCTTTTTTGTCTTCGATGCGGAATTCGTTGTAGCCCTTGCCGCCCGGGGAGCTGAGGGTTTTGAAGGTGCTGCGGGTTTTGTTCGCCGGCAGGTCGTAGGGGACGACGTTTTCCTTGTGGTACAGGCAGCCGGTGACCAGTGGCTGGTCGGGGTCGCCTTCGAGGAAGGTGACGAGGACTTCCATGCCGATGCGCGGGATGGCGATGCCGCCGTAGGCTGCGCCGGCCCAGCCGCTGGCGACGCGCATCCAGCAGGAGGTGTTGTCGTCGGACTGGCCTTCGCGATCCCAGTGAAATTGCACTTTGATGCGGCCGTACTGGTCGCAGTGGATTTCTTCACCTTTGGGGCCGGTGACGACGGCGGTCTGGCTGCCGAGGACTTTCGGTTTTGGGTGTTCGAGGGCAGGGCGGTAGTGCGCGTCCCACGGGGTCGCGAGGAAGCTGTTGCGGTAGCCTTGATGGAAATCGCTTTTGTGGTCGGTGACGTCGCTGGTGACGTTTTCGCCGAGCACTTGCGGTTGTTTGCCTTCGTGGAAGACTTCCAGCAGCAGCCACAGGTCGTTCCATTCGGCACGCGGGTGTTCGGCGAGGGTCAGGAAATGGCCGCTGGTGAGGGTCGGCTCATCACCTTTGCCGTCGGCGAGTTTGTAGTCGCTGCGATGGCGTTCGAGGGCGCGGGTGGTGAGGAATTTGCCGCGCTCGCGGGTGGTGAAGCGACCGGGGTAATCGTAGTCTTCGAGATCCGGGCTGAACTCGGTTTTGTTCGCGGCCTCGGGGAGGATCTTCGGTTTCTCGAAGTCGTAGTCGCGGCGGCTGACGCGGGTGGTGCGGGTTTCCAGGCGCAGGTTGAAACGCTTGATCACTGGTTTTTCCGCGGCCATGCCGGAGTCTTGCTGGTAGCTGACGGCTTTCAGTTTGCGGAACACCGTCTGGTCGTCGCCAAACACCAGTTTGTGGCCACTGCTGCTGTGCTGGAAATGGAAGTGGATGCCTTCTTCCTCGCACAGACGCTGGATGAAGTGCAGGTCGGACTCGTCGTACTGCACGCAGTATTCGCGTTGCGGGTACTCGGCGCCGAGCTGGAAACTATAAGCGTCGGCAAGAATGCCGCGTGCTTCGAGCACCTGGCCGATGATTTTCGGCACGGTCAGGTTCTGAAAGATTTGCTGATCGTGGTTGTGCCGCAGGTAGGCGAGTTGCGGCACCAGGCTGATGCTGTAGCGGGTCAGCGTCTTGCCGGAATCGCCTTGCTCGATGCGATAGACCAGGCCGTGGATGATGCCTTCGCCGGTGGCGCCGAAGGTCAGAACGCCGGGTTTGTGCAGCAGCTCTTCGAGTTTCAGGTCAGGGCGGGCGCTGACCAGTTCGAGGTCAAAACGGAAGGGCTGATTGAGGGCTTCGCGACCGGTGAAGCTGAGTACTTGCAGGTCAGCGGAGGCGCCTTCGAGCGTGAGGGTAATGTGGGTTGCGTTGGCGTCCAACATGCCTTGAATTCCGTCCTTGAATAAGCAGAGCCCGGATGGTGCAGCATTCAACCGCCTCGTTCAAGGCGCAAATGCCGTAGACGTTGGCCCTTGTCGGTATGGGGGAAACCCTTAGTTGGGGACTTTCGCTCAATAAAACCGGGCGCTTCGCTGCACTGAAAAGCGCGTGCGGCGAGGGCATCTATCCGACCGGGCGCACAGGAAATCGTGGGTCAGATTCAGACTAAAGTCGTCTTTGGCGCGTCAAAGCCATCTGCCATCATTGTCGTTCACCCCCGTGTTTCCACTTCTGTCCGGCTCGGTTTTCTGACTCGGATCGGGAGCTATTTCTGGCTTATTGCGCGCTTGCGCAAACGCTGCAGTGTTGGAGTTTTTCATGCGTCCCCCATTACCCCTCATCACCCCGCGCCAGTCGTTTGGCTTCGGAGCCTTTGTCCTGTGCGCAGGTTTTACCGCGCCGGTTCAGGCCAGCGGTTTTCTCGAAGACACCACGGCGAAAATCGAATCGCGCACGGTGTACTTCAACCGCGACTTCCGTGATGGGCACACTTCCAACGAGCAGGGCGCGTCGAAGCGTGAAGAGTCGGCTCAGGGTTTTATTCTCGATCTGCAATCGGGTTACACCGAGGGTACGGTGGGCTTTGGTATTGATGCGCTGGGCATGCTCGGTTTCAAACTCGATTCCAGTGCTGACAGCAGCAACAGTGGTTTGCTGCCATCGAGCGGTCAGGATCCGCGCGGTTCGAAAGATCAGTACGCGAAGATGGGCCTGACCGCCAAAGTGCGCGTTTCTGATTCGGTGTTGAAGTACGGCGCGTTGCGGCCGGATCTGCCGCTGCTCAAGTACAACGACGGGCGATTGCTGCCGACGATGTTCAACGGCGCGATGTTGACCTCGAAAGAGGTGAAGGATCTGACCTTTATGGCGGCGCGTCTGGACAAGTACACCGCCCGCGATTCCACCGATTCGCAAGACATCCGCGTGCACTGCAAGAACAAGCGTTACGCATGTAACACCACGGCCGATCATTTCGACATGTACGGCTTCGATTACAAGATCAATGATCGTCTGACCGGCCAATATCACTACGCGGAACTGGAAGACATCTACCGTCAGCACTTTGTCGGGTTGTTGGCCAATCAGCCGTTGGCGGGTGGTGTATTAAAGGCTGATCTGCGCTTGCTCAAGAGTGCTGACAGCGGCGATGCAACGGCCGGTTCCATCGATAACCGTGCATTGAGCGGTTTGCTGTCTTTTGCGCACAGCGGCCATACGTTCAGCGCGGGTTGGCAGCGTATGAACGGCGATAACTCGATGCCGTACCTCGATGGCAGTAATCCGTATCTGGTCAACTACGTTCAGGTTAACGATTTTGCCGCGGCGCAAGAGCGCTCGTGGCAGTTGCGTTATGACTATGACTTCAAGGCGATCGGCATTAATGGTTTGAGCTTCCTGACCCGTTACGTCAACGGTGATCACATCAAAGTGCTGGGCAGTGATCAGGAAGGCAAAGAGTGGGAACGCGACAGCGAGTTGAAGTATGTGATTCAGGAAGGGACGTTCAAGGATGTCAGCGTGCGGTTGAGGAATGCGACGTATCGCACGAATTACCAGCAGTTTGCCCGGGATGTGGATGAGACGCGGGTGATTGTGAGTTACAGCTTTTCGGTGTTGTAGGGCTTGGATTTGTAGTGCCTGATCGGGCGCTTTCGCGAGCAAGCCCGCTCCCACATTTGATCTTCAGTGAATTCGGTTTTTGTGTACGACAGAAGTCCAATGTGGGAGCGGGCTTGCTCGCGAAGGCGTCCGTTAGATCACCACTACAACCAATGCCAGAACCGGCTCCAGAACCCGCGATTCAGCTCTTCCTTACACCCGGCATATTGCTGGGCATACATGCTAGAGCGGGCCTGCACTTTGCGCGCCGTTGGCAGTAGCCAGGCTTTGCTCGCATAAGTCTTGTTGCGGAAACCACCCCAGCCCTCGTGGTAGTTGAGGTACTGGTTGTAAGCGTCGTACTTGTAGACGCCATTAATGGTGGTGGTCTTGTCCATGTACCAGCCGATGAAGTCGATGGCGTCGTCGAAGTCTTCACGATCGGCCCAGTTGCGGCCGGTGCTTTTCTGGTAGTCCGACCAGACTTCATCTTTCGCCTGCGCATAACCCGACGTGGTGGTCACGCGGCCCCACGGAATCACCCAAAGCAGATATTTGCGCGGGGTTTTGGCGTCGTAACGGTAGCCGGACTCTTGGTACATGATCGCGAAGGGCACCTGAATCGGCACCCCCCAGCGTTTTTGCGTGACTTGCGCCGCGTCGTACCAGTCGCTTTTTTCACGAAAGATATCGCAGAGATTTTCCGGCGAACGCGGCGGTGAAGTGCCGCAACCGGTCAATAACCCTGCGAGTGTCAGTAGTCCAAGCGTCTTTCCGTAATTCAAAAGCCGTTATCCCGTCATGCGCAAAAAAGGCGACAGTCTACGCGTTCAGGACAGTTGATGACGATAAGGCAAGTCTGGGCCGGTTTTGCTGCACGTCAGCGCGGCGGCTTGCACGGCGAATTTCAGCATCGCGTCGATCTGCTCGCGCGTCAGTTGCTGCACGCCTTCTACAGAGTCCAGACCGTGCTCAGTCAGCCAGGTAATCAGCGCGGCCTGGAAAGTGTCGCCAGCGCCAACGGTGTCGGCGATTTTCACCGAACAGGCCGGTACTGACCACGAACCGTGCGCGCGACTGAACACCGTTGCGCCTTCACCGCCACGGGTGAGAAAGACGATTTGGCAGCGGTGCTCCAGCCAGCTTTCGATCACCCGCTGCGGATCCTGCTCGGGGTACAGCAGGCTCAAATCTTCGTCGCTGACTTTGATCAGATCGGCCAGTCGCACCAGCGTGGCAATGCGCTCGCGCCACAACTCGATGTTCGGTTCCGGGTTGAGACGCACGTTCGGATCGAGGCTGATCAGGCGTTTACCGCTTTCACGCTGGACGAGTGCCAATAGGGTGTCGGCAATCGGCTGCACCACCAAGGAGAACGAGCCGATGTGCAGGCCGCGCACTTCCGGGCCCAGCGTCGGCAGATGCGCGAGGCTCAGTTGTCGATCCGCGCAACCTTCGCCACGGAAGCTGTAATGCGGCGAACCGTTGGCACCGACGGCGACCATCGCCAGGGTGGTCGGCGCGGCGAACTCCACCAGGTAATCCGGACGCACGCCTTCGTCCTGCAACACTTGCTGCAAGCGGCGGCCGAGGTAGTCGGTGGACAGACCGCCGAACAGCGCCGAGTCCACGCCCAAACGGCGCAAACCCACGGCGACGTTGAACGGCGAGCCGCCGGCAATCGCCTTGAAATTCACTTTCGAAGCCAGACCGCTGGCATCGTCTTCGCTGAAGAAATCAAACAGGGCTTCGCCACACACCAAATACATAATTGTTTGCTCTTTATAGGGTTGCGACATGCTGTTGATAGCGTTCATAGACCTGCTGAAACGCCGCAACATTGGCGGCGATCGGCAGGGTTTCACTGCTCAGATCAAGTTTGACGCAACGCTGACACAGATCGGCCAACGTTTCTTCGTGGCCGTTCGACCAGGATTTGCACCACGCCGCTTGTATCGCAGCGCCGAGGGCAGCGGCTTCGCTTTGTTCGGTGCAGATCACCGGGGTGTTCATGATGTCGGCGACGATCTGTCGCCACACCGCGCTTTTCGAGCCGCCGCCAATCAGGCAAATGCTGCGGCTTTGTAAACCATTCTGCCGTAGCAAATCCAGCCCATAGCGCAATCCGAAGGTCGTGCCTTCGACGGCGGCGCGGCACAGATTGGCCTGGGTCAGGTTGTCCATGGCCAAACCGTGCAGGCTGCCGGTGGCGTGGGGCAGGGCGGGGACGCGTTCGCCGTTGAGGAACGGCAGCATGCTCACCCCGTCGGCGCCGATCGGGGCCTGGGCGACGAGGTCGTTGAAGCGTTCGAGGTCGAGGTCGAACAGCTCGCGTATCGCGCCGGTAGCGTTGGTCAGGTTCATGGTGCAGATCAGCGGCAACCAGCCGCCGCTGGACGAGCAGAACGTGGCGACGGAGGCGTCGGGGCTGACTTTCGGTACGTCGGAATAGGCGTAGACCGTGCCGGATGAACCGAGGCTCATGGTGATCGCGCCGGGCTGAATATTGCCGGTGCCGATGGCGCCCATCATGTTGTCGCCGCCGCCGCTTGCGACCAATGCAGCGGGGTTGATGCCCAAGTGCTCAGCAATCGACGGCAGGATGGTGCCGACGGCTTGGTGGGCGTCAATCAGTTCGGGCAACGCTGCTTGCAAGCGGCCGCTGGAGTCGATGTCGCGCAGCAACTGCAAATCCCACTGACGGGTGCGCACGTTGAAATAGCCGGTACCGGAGGCGTCGCCGTATTCGCTGCACGCGCGGCCGGTGAGCCAGAAGTTGAGGTAATCGTGGGGCAGCAGGATGCGCGCGATGCGGGCGAACACGTCGGGATGCTGTTCCTTGGTCCACAACAACTTGGAAACGGTGTAGCCCGGCGCGATGACTACGCCGAGGCGTTCCAGCGAACCTTGTTCATTGCCCAGATGTTTGAGCAGGCGATCGTTTTCGGCGCTGGTTTCGGTGTCGCACCAGAGCTTGGCCGGGCGCAGGACCTGGCCTTGGTCGTCGAGCAGTACCAGACCGTGTTGTTGGCCGGAGACGCCGATGCCGAGGATGGATTGGCCATCGACGTTTGCCGCGAGGAGTGCGCGGCGGGTGGCGAGGGCGAAGGCTTCCAGCCATTGATCGGTGTGCTGCTCGCGGCGGCCGTTGGCGCCACTGATCATCGTGTGATTGGCGGCGCCCTGGCCGAGTACTTGACCGCTGGCGGCGTCGAGGATGATGGCTTTGCTGCCTTGGGTGCCGCAGTCGATGCCGAGGAAGAGGTTTTGGGTTGTCATGTGTGAACCACTCGGGGTGTGGTGAAGATCAAGAGCTTACCCCCTCACCCCAGCCCTCTCCCCCAAGGGGGCGAGGGGAAAGGGAGCCGATCGGGGGCTTTTCGGAAGCAAGGTCGACTCCGGATCCATCTTTTAATGGAAAGGGAGCCGATCGGGGGCTGTTCAGATGCAAGGTCGACTCCGGATATCTCACTCAGAGGCTGTTCAAAGCTTGAGTTCGACTCCGGACTTTCAGGTCGACGGAGCTTTTGCAAACCACTCGGTCAGTCTCCTCTCCCTCCGGGAGAGGGTTAGGGTGAGGGGCTTTTCAGTCCAGAATCCGCTGCAAAGTCCGCGTAACGCCCACTTCCCGCAAACTCTCACAGCACCACTCAAACGCCGCCACAAACTCCGTCGAACGCGGTATCGCCGTGCCAAAAATCTCCTCCACCGCCAACAACCGCTCAGTCATCAACCCATCATCCGCCACCAACGCCTGACAAAACGTCGCCCGTGGATCAGGAATCGAATAGGTATCCCCATTCTCATCGACCCCCTTCAAATACAGCGCCCAGGCCGCTACCACCAGCGCCGCACGTTTGGTCTCGCGACCATCGGCAATCAACCGGTTAATCGTCGGAATGGTGAACTTGGGAAACTTCGACGAGCCATCCGAACACACTCGCTCAAGCTGATCGGCAATCGCCTGATTGGAAAACCGCGCGACCAGCGTGTCCTTGTATTCACTCAGATCAATGCCCGGCACCGGCGCCAGTTGCGGGGTGACGTCCAGATCCATGTAAGCGCGCATGTAACGCACAAACAGCGGGTCGTTCATGGTCTCGTGGACAAACCGATAACCCTTCAAAAACCCCAGATACGTCAGCGCCAGATGACTGCCGTTGAGCAGTTTGATCTTCATCTCTTCGTACGGTGAAACGTCGTCGGTGAACTGCACGCCCACGTTTTCCCACGCCGGCCGACCGTTAACGAATTTGTCCTCCAGCACCCACTGCACAAACGGTTCGCAAACCACCGGCCAGGCATCGCCCACGCCGTGTTTGTCGGCCAGTTGCAGGCGATGCGCAGTGCTGGTCATCGGCGTGATGCGGTCGACCATGGCGTTGGGGAAACTGACGTTCTGATCGATCCACTCACACAGATTCGCGTCGAGTAAACCAGCAAAGGCCAGCAGTGCCTTGCGGGTGACGGCGCCGTTGTGCGGCAGGTTATCGCAAGACATCACGGTAAACGCCGCAGTGCCCGCCCCACGGCGTTTGGCCAGCGCCGCGCAGAGGAAACCGAACACGGTTTTCGGTGCTTGCGGGTTTGCCAGATCGTGCTGAATCTGCGGCAGATGTGCCATGAATTCGCCGTTGCTGTCGTCGATGCAGTAACCGCCCTCGGTGATGGTCAACGAGACGATACGAATCGCTGGATCGGCGAGTTTGTTGATCAGCGCCTGAGCACTGTCTTGGGCCAGCAACATGTCGCGGATCGAGCCGATCACCCGCACTTCGGTGTCGTCGCTGTCACCCAGTTCGAACAGGGTGAACAGGTAATTCTGCTCTTTTAGGTCGTCGCGGGCGCGCTGGTCTTCAGCGCGCAAGCCGACGCCGCAGATCGCCCAGTCGAGGGCCTCGCCGGTGTTCATCAGCGCATCGGTGTAGTACGCCTGATGCGCGCGATGGAAGCCGCCGACGCCAATGTGGGCGATGCCCTGGCGGGTGTCGCTGAGGTTGTAGGCCGGCAGTTTTACTTCGCGCGCCAGGCCGTGGAGATTCTGTTGGTTGAGTTTCATTGGGCAAGTCTCTTGAAAATCAGGCTGCAGCGCGCAGGGGACGGGTCAGCGCCACGCCTTCGGCATCGAATAAATGGCAGTGGGCGGCGTCGAGGTGCAGGCTCAGTTGCTCGCCGTAACGGCTGGCCAGATCACCGCGCACGCGCATGGTCAGGGCTTCGCCGGCGCTGGTGGTAACGTGGCAGAAGGTGTCGCTGCCCAAGCGTTCGCTGACGTCGGCGGTGACTTGCAGGGTGCAGTCGCCCGGTTGTGCGAGTTCCAGATGTTCCGGGCGAATGCCGAGGGTCACGGCGCTGCCGACGCTGAGGTTGGCGGCGTTGAACGGCAAGGTGACGCGGGTGCCGGCGTCCAGCGAGACTTCGCAGCTTTGCGCATCGACACGGGCAATCTTGCCTTTGAGGAAACCCATTTTCGGTGTGCCGAGGAAGCCCGCGACGAACAGGTTGGCCGGTTGGTGATAAAGATCCAGCGGCGAGCCGACCTGCTCGATCTTGCCGCCATTGAGTACCACGACTTTGTCGGCCATGGTCATCGCTTCCACCTGATCGTGGGTCACGTAAATCATCGTCGCTTGCAGGTCTTTGTGCAGGCGCAGCAACTCCAGGCGCATTTGCACGCGCAGGGCGGCGTCGAGGTTGGACAGCGGTTCGTCGAAGAGGAAGATTTTCGGATTGCGCACGATAGCGCGGCCAATCGCGACACGTTGACGCTGGCCGCCGGAGAGCTGTTTCGGTTTGCGCTCAAGCATCGGCCCGAGTTCGAGGATGCGCGCGGCTTCGCCGACTTTCTTCTCGACTTCGGCTTTCGGCACGCCGGCCAGATCGAGGGCGAACGACATGTTCTTTTTCACGGTCATGTGCGGGTACAGCGCGTAGGTCTGGAACACCATCGCCAGATCTCGCTTGGCCGGGCTGACTTCGGTGATGTCGCGGCCATCGAGTTCGATGGTGCCGCCGCTGACTTCTTCCAGCCCGGCGATCAGGCGCAGCAGGGTGGACTTGCCGCAACCGGACGGGCCGACGAAGACCACGAATTCCTTGTCGTTCACCTCAAGGTCGATGCCTTTGATGATGGAAAAACCTTCGAAGCCTTTTTGCAGATTCTTGATTTTCAGGTTGGCCATGATGATGGGCCTCCGCGTTGTTGTTTTTTTAAGATCAAAAGATCGCAGCCTGCGGCAGCTCCTACAGAGGGGGGGCTGCATGCTTTATGTAGGAGCTGCCGAAGGCTGCGATCTTTTGCTTTTCAATATTCATTTCACGGCGCCGAAGGAGAGGCCGCGCACCAGTTGTTTCTGGCTGATCCAGCCGAAGATCAGAATCGGCGCACAGGCCAGCGTCGACACCGCCGACAACTTGGCCCAGAACAAGCCTTCGGGGCTGGAGTACGAGGCGATCAACGCGGTCAGTGGCGCGGCTTTCGACGAGGTCAGGTTCAACGACCAGAACGCCTCGTTCCAGCACAGAATCAGCGACAGCAACACAGTGGAGGCGAGGCCACCCTTGGCGATCGGCAGCAGCACACGCACCATTTCCTGCCATAACGTGGCGCCGTCGAGACGGGCGGCTTCGAGGATGTCTTTGGGGATGTCCTTGAAGTAGGTGTAAACCATCCAGACCACGATCGGCAGGTTGATCAGCGTGTAGATCACGATCAGTGCGATGCGCGTGTCGAGCAGGCCGAATGTTTTGGCCAACAGGTAAATCGGCATCAGCACGCCCACCGGCGGCAGCATTTTCGTGGAGAGCATCCACAGCAGCGTGCCTTTGGTGCGCTGGGTTTCGTAGAACGCCATCGAGTACGCCGCCGGCACCGCGATCAACAGGCACAGCGCGGTGGCGCTGAAGGAAATCACCACTGAGTTCCAGGCGAAACTGAAGTAGTCGCTGCGCTCGTTGATGTGCAGGTAGTTCTCCAGCGTCGGCGTGAAGATGAACTGCGGCGGCGTGGCGAACGCGTCAATTTCAGTTTTGAAACTGGTCATCACCATCCAGAAGATCGGGAAGAAAATCACGATCGCGATGGCCCAGGCCAAGGTGCCGAGCAGCAGGCTTTGCAGCCGGCGGGATTGTTGAAGAGTCATGGCGGGCCTCAGGCTTTGTCAGTCAGGTTTTTGCCGATCATCCGCACCAGAATGATCGCGGCGATGTTGGCGATGACCACGGCAATCAAGCCGCCCGCCGAGGCCATGCCGACGTCGAACTGCACCAGCGCCTGGTTGTAAATGAGGTAAGCGAGGTTGGTCGAGGCATAGCCGGGGCCGCCGTTGGTGGTGGTGAAAATCTCGGCGAACACCGACAGCAGGAAGATCGTTTCGATCATCACCACCACGGCAATCGGTCGTGCCAGATGCGGCAGCGTGAGGTGCCAGAAGATTGCGATCGGCCCGGCACCGTCGAGGCGCGCGGCTTCCTTTTGTTCCTGGTCAAGGGACTGCATGGCGGTCATCAGAATCAGGATCGCGAAGGGCAGCCACTGCCACGAGACAATGATGATGATCGACAGCAACGGGTAGTGAGCGAGCCAGTCCACCGGTTGCGCGCCGAAGAGTTTCCAGATGTAGGCGAGAATCCCCGAGACCGGGTGGAAAATCAGGTTCTTCCAAATCAGCGCACCGACCGTGGGCATGATGAAGAACGGCGAAATCAGCATGACCCGCACGATGCCGCGACCGAGAAATTCGCTCGCTTCGAGCAGTGCACTGATAAGCACACCGAGCACCACGCTGATCAACAACACACTGCCGACCAGCAACAAGGTGTTGGTCGCACCGGGCATGAACCCCGAATCCGTCAGAAAGTACGTGAAGTTCTCAAGCCCGACGAACTCGTTTTCACCGGGGTAGAGGAGGTTGTAGCGGATCAGCGAGAAATAAATGGTCATGCCCAGCGGCACGATCATCCACAGCAGCAACAGGGCCACCGAAGGGCTGACCAGAAACCAGCCAGGATTGCGCACGCGCACTTTGCGCTGGGGCTGGGACAAGTCGATGTGGGCTTTGGCAGTTGAAGTATTCATGGCGATCACAACCGAGTCATACAGACCTATGGAGATCCCATGTGGGAGCGGGCTTGCTCGCGAATACGGTGGGTCAGTGTCATGTATATTGGCTGACACGACGCTTTCGCGAGCAAGCCCGCTCCCACAGGAGGCAGGAGCGAGCGGTGCGGGTTACTTTGGATAACCGGCGCGCTTCATCTCGCGTTCAGTGGATTGCTGCGCGGCAGCGAGGGCTTGATCCACCGTGGTCTGGCCGATCAGCGCTGCCGAGAACAGCTTGCCGACCTGGGTGCCCACTGCCTGGAACTCAGGAATGGTCACCAGTTGAATGCCGATGTACGGCACCGGTTTCAGCGTCGGTTTGCTCGGATCGACAGCCTTCAGCGATTCCAGCGTGATCTTGGCGAATGGCGCGGCGCTCATGTACGCATCGCTGTAGGTCGAGGCGCGAGTACCCGGTGGAACGTTGGCGATGCCATCGGTCTTGGCGACCAGTTCGCCGTACTCTTTGGACGTCGCCCAGGCGCTGAATTCTTTCGCGGCGTCTTTTGCCTTGGAACTGGTCGGAATTGCCAGTGCCCACGAATACAGCCACGCCGAGCCTTTATCAGTCACCTGATGCGGGGCGAAAGTGAAGCCGACGTGATCAGCCACTTTGCTTTGAGTCTTGTCGGTCACGAACGAGCCGGCGACGCTGGCATCAACCCAGATCGCGCACTTGCCGCTGTTGAACAGGGCGAGGTTTTCGTTGAAACCATTACTTGTAGCGCCCGGCGGTCCGGACTTCTTCATGGTGTCGACGTAGAAGTTCAGCGCGTTTTTCCATTCGGGGCCGTTGAATTCCGGCTGCCACTTCTCATCGAACCAGCGCGCGCCGTAAGCGTTGGCGACGGTGCTGATCAGCGCCATGTTCTCGCCCCAACCGGCCTTGCCGCGCAGGCAGATGCCGTACTGCTCTTTATCTTTGTTGGTGAGTTTTTCCGCGAAGCCGGCGATCTCTTCCCAGGTCGGCCGCTCCGGCATGGTCAGCCCGGCATCCTTGAACAGGTCGGTGCGGTAGTAGGTGATCGAGCTTTCGGCGTAGAACGGCAGGGCGTACAGCGAACCCTTGACCGACAGGCCTTCACGCACTGATGGGAAGACGTCGTCGAGGGCGTAACTGGCCGGCAGATCTTTCATCGGCTCCAGCCAGCCTTTTGCGCCCCAGAGTGCAGCTTCGTACATGCCGATGGTGAGCACGTCGAACTGGCCGCCCTGGGTGGCGATGTCGGTGGTCAGGCGTTGGCGCAGAACGTTTTCTTCGAGCACCACCCAATTGAGCTTGATGTCCGGATGCTCGGTCTCGAAGGTCTTCGAGAGTTTTTGCATGCGGATCATGTCGCTGTTGTTGACGGTGGCGATGGTCAGGGTCTGGGCGCCAAGGCTGACGCTGCAGAGGGTCATGCAGGTGAGGGCAAGCAGAGCTTTTGCAGTGGGTTGCATCGTGCACTCCTTTTCTGCGCCCGGCGGGGGCAGAAGGACAGTTATTGTTTTTGTGTCTTCCGACTGCAGGAAGAATGTGCACTGATTACAGCCTTCAATGGCCGGGCTGACAAATCATCCCTAGCACTGGAATCGATACTTTTTTGCACTGGAGTTTGAAGGGGTAAACGTAGGGAAGGGGTTTTCAGCGGTGCGGCTCGATCGGATGTGTACAGGTTTGTATGGATTGTGTGGGAGCGGACTTGCTCGCGAATGCGGTGGGTCAGTGCCATATAGGTTGGCTGACACGACGCTTTCGCGAGCAAGCCCGCTCCCACAAGGGCGAAAGCGTGTCAGCCGTGGTTTTGCTCGGTCAGGCGCTGCACCGCCAGGCGGCGATAGTGCGACGGCGTCATGCCTTTGAGTTGCTGAAAACGCCGGTTGAAGTTGGAGATATTGTTGAACCCCGACTCGAAACACACCTCCGTCACCGGTTTATCGCCATCGGCCAACAGTTCGCAGGATTTGCTGATGCGCAGTCGATTGACGAATTCGATGAAATTACGCCCCGTCGCCTGTTTGAACACCCGGCTGAAGTAGGTCGGCTTCATGTTCAGATGCTCGGCGACTTCTTCCAGTGTTATCTCGCGGGCGTAGTGCGTGAAGATGTAATCGACCGCGCGGTTGGTGCGATCAATGTTGTGCTCGTCTGCCAGTTGCGGGGTCGTCGCGCCGGACAGCAACTGAAAGTCATCACTGGCGGCCAGCAGCTCCATCAGAATGAAAAAATGCCCGAGCCGCGTGATGCCTTTGGTGTCAGCGATTCGTTGCATCAATGTCATGGCTTGACGAATGGTGCGTTTGCAGCGGAATTCGATGCCGTACTGCGCACGCTCCAGCAACGGCGCCAGAGTTTTCAGCTCGGCGAAAATCTGATTGCCGCTTTCGAACAGATCGTCTGTGAAGTTGACCAGCATGTCGCGCTTCTCCACGACTTCATCCTCCGCGACCTGGCTGATCCAGTTGTGCGGCAGATTCGGGCCGGTGAGAAACAGCGTTTCCGGGTAAAAGTTACCGATGTAGTCGCCAATGAACACCTTGCCGGAACTGGCAACAATCAGGTGCAGTTCGTATTCCTTGTGAAAATGCCAACGCACCAATGGGCAAGGGAAACCGTGCTGGCGGTAAATGATGGACAACCCGTTGTGGTCATCCATCAACTCGTAAGAGGGGTCGGTCACTCGGGCTGTTCGGGACATGGCTGGGCGCTTTTTTTGTTATCGCACGCCAATCATGCCCCTTTCTGACCGGGTTCTACTACCCGTGTCATGGATTTGCCTGGATTCTGGAATGCAGTGCCTCGCCGTAAACCGCTTTCATGCTGGTGGCGCTCCAGCACAGGCGGACGATGTCTGACTCCTCGAAAAAATCAGTGCTGATGATGCTGCAACGGGTGACCCAGTCTCGCGTGGTGTCAAACCAGTCGTTGATGTGGTTCTTGATGCGCTGCGGGCCGCCGAGCACCGAATAGCTGGTCGCCGATAGCGACCAGAGTGACAGGGGGTAGGGTGCGCCTTCCAGCGACGTGCGGATGTGGGTTTGCAGATCCGTGGTATCGGTGAAGCGTTTGCCGCTCCATTTGTGTTTGATCCGGAACCAGAAGTAGTCCTCGTCCAGCTCACGTTTGGCAGGTGCCGCCATGATGATGCGGCGTTGCGTGCTGTTGCGTTTCAACTGGTCAATGGTTAGCAGGCTGTCCGAGGGCGATATGGCGCGCGAGCCGAGGCGCGCCATGATCAGGTCATTGAAGCGCTGGAAATCGAACGGCTTTTCAGCGTCGCCCAACTCATGAAAATCGAGCACGATGAATTCATCGCGGTTCCGATCAAGGAATGTGGTGAGCGCCGTCATCAGTTCATCGAGGGTGCGACCGGATGAATAACCGTTGTGGTGGCAGTAGAACTGCGGCTGTTGCCAGTGAGCGGTGTAGCCGAGGCGAAGGTCAAACGCTCTCGCGCCATTGGCCAATTGCCAAGCAAAGGAATCGTTCTGGCAGGTTGTCCAGTTGCCGAATACGCTGTCGTAATCAGGGGCTTTGCGATCCATACCACTGTTGTGCGTACCGGGCCAGACGATGTCGGCCAGTCTCAACCGCCCGACATCCAATACGTTGCCCATCCAGGTGTTTTTGTCGAGTGCGCCTGTTGCAATACTGTTCATGAGCCATCCTTGTCGTTGTTATCACACCATTCCATGGCGCAATACATTCATGATGCGGATGTGACGGTGTTGCACATCCGCCGTTTCCCGGTGGTTACCGGATTTCATGAACCAGCTTAGAGTCTGTCAGTACTTTTGCCAGCTTTTGACATATCTGCACAAATATAGCGATTTAATATTACTCGGATAGCGCTCAACGTCCCTTGAGCAGATTGACGACTCGGCAGAAGTTAACGATCTGTGATTCTTCAATGAAGTCGACATTAATGATGTTGCACTTTCGCGCCCAATCACTTGTCTGCGGGTCAAACATTAAATCCAGGTCTTTGTGGATATCAACAGGGCCGCCCGTACCGCTGTAACAGGTGGCGGAAAGTGTCCAGTTATTGTAATTGCCAGGCGGATTACTCATCACGTCAGTGATGAAATTGCGTAGGTCACTGACATTCGGGGTGGACAGCCCAGACCATTTACTTTGCACTTCGTCATGAAACAGGCTGGCGTCGAGCTCGCTGTATCTAGGAGCACAGACCAGCACACGTTGCAGCGGGCTGATTCTCTTCAGATCGCCAAGCGTGAGGTGCTTGTTGCGGGCAGTAATCATGCGTGGCCCCAACGCTTGCACGATCAGCCTGTTGAACAAGGCGAAATCAAACGCGCCTTTGCCATTTTTGAAGTTTTTGAAGTCGAGAATAATAAACTCGTCAGGATTGACGGACAGAAAGTCCCAGACTTCTACGACGAGGTTTTCCAAGGTGCGCGACGACAGATATTCGTTATGGTGAAAGCGAAAACGATCAAATCCCTCCTTGGCCCCGGCGTCGTAACACAAGCGCACATCCAGCGCCCGGGAACCGTGATTCAGCTGGCTGGCGAAAGACTAGTGCTGACAGGCAAGCCAGTGTTTTCCCGGTATCAGTGCATAGGATGCTTGCCAGTCACAACCGGCGTTGTGAGTACCGGGTAGCGTCAACTCGCTAAGCGTGAGTCGATCAACTTCTCGTGTTGCAGTCATCCAGTTTTTGTTTGGGTAATTGTCCATGTGTTTGCGTCCCTGTATCGGTGGGTTATTTAAGTCGCACATTAACGCTGGTTGCATTAGTGCGAAAAGTGCAGGGTTTTTATAAGGCCTGGCGCAGGCTGCGCCAAGCGTCGGAGTAATGCGAAGTGTGTAAATTGCGGCTATTTCGAGTTCTTTGCTTCAATCCACTGCGACATGTATTGAGTGCTCTTGTGCAAGTGATGGCGCAACATGCTGCCAGTGAAATTGTTGGTTCTAAGTTGCGATAAGTTGTTTGTGCAATGCAGTAATTTGTTGATCAGCGCCGGGCCGTGCACAGCGTGTTGATAACGATCCGCTAATAATAAGTATCCCGCCGATTGCGCCTTCTGCCAATGCGCCTCATCGCGGTATAGCCGAACCGCTTCATCCGCCAGTGCTTGCGCCGAAACACTGACCGCCCCTGGCCACGAATGATCGCCGTGCATGGCTTCCGCTCCAATCGGCGTGGTTACGCTTGGCGTACCACAGAGCATTGCATCGACCAGTTTGCCCTTGATCCCGGCACCGAAACGCAGCGGCGCCAGGCATACGCGGGCCTCGGACATTACTTGCAACGCATCCTCTGCCCAGTTCATCACATGAAAGCCTTGCGCAGGATTGTGCAGCGCCGTGGCTTTCGGCGGCGTGTAGGCACCATAAAGGTGTAGTTGCGCCTTGGGCAATTGCGCGCGGATCAAGGGCCAGACGGTCGACTTCATCCAGAGCACCGCGTCCCAGTTGGGCGCGTGACGGAAGTTGCCAATGCTCAGGAAGTGTTCGCGATCATCGAAAGTCCGAGGCGTGGCAGTCGGCGGATCGATCATCAGCGGACACCAGTGCAGCAAATCTGCCGGTAAACCGAACTGGTCTTGCAGCAGCTGGATCTCCACTTCGGAGATCATCAGGTTGAGGTCGCAGCGATACAGCGCGGCGATTTCCCGTTTGGCCAGATCGGTGTTGGCCATCAGATCGAACTCTTCGCGCAGTGCCGGCGCGAACAGTTCGCTGAAGTCGTTTTCGTCGGCGCTGGCCTTCAGGCGATCTTTAAGACGCTGATGACGAGCATGACGCAGGCTTTGCAGGTCGGAGGTCTCGAGTACGCGCAAGGCATCAGGGCAGTGCTTTTCAACACGCCAGCCGAACTGTTCTTCCATCATGAACTGGTCAAACAGGACGATATCCGGCGCGAGCTCAGTAATAAAGGTATCGAATGTGCTGCTGTTTAGCTCGATAGGCACTTCGCGAATGCCCAGTTCGGCCAGATCAGCCTTGTGCTCGCCAGGGCCGGCAGGGCTGCTGAAGGTGATCTCCCAACCTTGCTGCAAAAACGTTTCAAGGATTTGCATGACGTGCCCACTGGCAGCCGAAGAGCGTGGTTCCGGCCAGACGTAGCCAATAACCAGGACTTTGGTGGGGTGGGGCTGGTGCATGCGGGTATTTCCTTGAGACGGGCTGTGGCCAAAAACGGGGCGCAATTAAACCACAGCCAGCCTGGGTCTTAGTTGCCCTGGTTGAGGACAGCCTTGACCTTGTCGCGCAGTTGATCGATTGAGAAGGGTTTGCCGATCACGTGCATGTCCGCCGGGACCTCGATGGTTTCGGCGTAGCCGCTGGCGAACAGGATCGGCAGAGAAGGGCGCAGTTTGCGCGCTTCAGTGGCCAGTTGCTTGCCGTCCATGCCGGGCAAACCAACGTCGGTCATCATCAGATCAATGTGCTGACCGCTATCCGCGAGTTTCTCCAGCGCCTGCTCGCTGCCGTCCGCCTCGAGCACACTGAATTCCAGTTCCTCCAACACATCGACGATGAGCATACGCACGATGTCGTCGTCTTCTACGACAAGGATGGTGGCGGAGGTGGCGGGCATAATAAAGGCTCTCAAGGGGTGAATTCGGGGGCGCCGGTCGATCAAAAATGCCGGGCTCTTGCATGAGTAAGTGGCGCATAGCCACAAGTTCCCGAACGGATACAAAAAAGAATAGCGGCAAGGATACCGGTTGGTCGCTGTGATAGCGCTGGCAAATGTAGAAAAATGCGGCAAAAGCGATGAGAAAAATGGATCCATGCCGGGGTTTTGGGGCAAACTCTCGGGTTTTCAACAGTTCGACAAGGCTGCCCCATGTCCACTCCGTCTTCGGTTGATGAGCAACGGTTTCGCAAACTTCTAAGCCGCAACATCGGTCTGCCGCTGGGCGTCGGTGTGCTCAGTGCCGTGTTTTTCGTGTCGCTGATCACTTATTTGCTGTCGGTCATCCAGTGGGTGGAACACACCGACCGGGTGATCAATAACGCCAACGAAGCGGTGAAACTCACCGTTGACCTGGAAACCGGCATGCGCGGCTTCCTGCTCAGCGGCGACGAGCATTTCCTTGATCCGTACGAGACGGCCAGGCCGCGCATTGCCGTAGCGCTGAAAACCCTGACCGAACTGACCATCGACAACCCGGTGCAAACCGATCGTTTGCGTCGCCTTGAGGCCTTGCAGACTGAATGGGCCAATTACGCGCAATCGATGATCGATCTGCAGCGATCCAGCGGCGATTATCGGGGCGCGGTGAAGGCTGGGCGGGGCAAGCGCCTGACCGACGAAATCCGTAAGCAATTCGAAGATGTGATTGAAACCGAGCAAGTCCTGCGCACTACGCGTAATGAGGACGTGCGCCGTACGACGATCTGGAGCATCAGCCTGTACCTGCTGTTTATCGCCGGTATCAGTGGTTTGCTGGCCTACATTGGCCGTCGTGACCTGATGACGTTGTCGGGAAACTACAGCGCCAATCTCGCCGCACAACAGGCCAGCGCCGAACGTCTGGAGCAGCAGGCATGGCTGCGCAACGGTCAGACCGAACTGGCCGAGCAAGTGCTGGGGCAACTGACCCTCAATCTGCTGGGCCGCAACATTCTGCAGTTCTGCGCGCAATACCTCGGTACCGCCGTAGCCGCTCTTTATGTCCGTGAAGAACACGGCGGGCTCAAGCGCGTGGCCACTTACGGCTTCTCCCGCGAGCAGGAAGAACAGGATCAATCGATTTACAGTGGCGAAGGCATCGTCGGCCAAGTGGCACAAACGTCGCGTCTGATCCGTCTGGATTCAGTGCCGGTCGACTATTTCAAAGTCAGCTCCGGGCTGGGTGAGGGTTTGCCGCACAGTGTGCTGGTGGTTCCGACTAGCGATGATGATCGGGTCAATGGGGTGATCGAACTCGGTTTCCTGCGCCCGCTCAACGACCGTGACATCGAATTGCTGGAGCTGATTGCCGGCAACATTGGCACCTCCATCGAGGCCGCGCGTTACCGTCAGCGTTTGCAGGAAGTGCTGGCCGAGACCCAGCAGCTCAACGAAGAGTTGCAGGTGCAGCAGGAAGAGCTGAAAACCGCCAACGAAGAGCTGGAAGAACAATCGCGGATCCTCAAGGAATCTCAGGCGCATCTGGAAACCCAGCAAGTCGAGCTGGAGCAGACCAACGAGCAGCTCGCCGAGCAGGCGCAGACACTGGCCGAGCAGCGCGACGCCATGGATGAGAAGAACACCGCCCTCAATCAGGCGCAGGTACAGCTCGAAGAGCGCGCCGAAGAGTTGCAGCGTTCAAGCAAATACAAATCCGAATTCCTCGCCAACATGTCCCACGAACTGCGCACGCCGCTGAACAGTTCGTTGATCCTGGCCAAACTGCTGGCGGAAAACCCGCAGGACAATCTCAGCGCCGAACAGGTGAAGTTTGCCGAGTCGATCTATTCGGCCGGCAACGATCTGCTCAACCTGATCAACGACATTCTGGACATTTCCAAGGTCGAGGCCGGCAAGCTTGAAGTGATCCCGGAGAACACCAGTGTTGCGCGTCTGGCCGATGGCCTGCGTGGCGTGTTCGAGCCGATGGCCAAAGACAAACAGCTGACCTTCACCGTCGATTTGCAGCCGGGCACGCCAGGCATGATGTTCACCGACCGGCAGCGTCTGGAGCAGGTGATCAAAAACCTGCTGTCCAACGCCGTCAAGTTCACCGAGAAAGGCGCGGTCAGCCTGACCATTGCCGGCCAGCCGAATGACCAGATCGCGTTTATCGTGCGTGATTCGGGGATCGGCATCGCGGCGGATCAGCAGGAAAGCATTTTCGAAGCGTTCCGTCAGGCCGACGGCACCACCAACCGCAAGTACGGCGGCACCGGGTTGGGCCTGTCGATTTCCCGCGATCTGGCAACGTTGCTGGGCGGTTCGATCAGCGTCAGCAGCACGCCGGGGCAGGGCAGCGTGTTCACCCTGTTGCTGCCGCTGCAGTACAGCGAGTCGGGCGAAATCTCGACTGCACCTTTAACGTTTACGCCGCCAGCGCCGACCGCGCCTGTACCTTTGGCGCCGATCGTCTCGCCATTGGCCCCGGTTCACATTCCGCGCTTCGCCGATGACCGCGATAAAGCTCCATTCGCCACACGCTGCATTCTGGTGGTGGAAGACGAACCGAATTTCGCCCATATCCTTTATGACCTGGCCCACGAGTTGGGCTATCAGTGCCTGGTTGCTCACGGCGCGGATGAAGGCTATGACCTGGCGAAAGAGTTTATTCCGGACGCCATCCTCCTCGACATGCGCCTGCCCGATCACTCGGGTCTCACTGTCCTGCAGCGTCTGAAAGAACGCGCCGAAACCCGCCACATCCCGGTGCACGTGATTTCGGTCGAAGACCGCGTTGAAGCCGCGATGCACATGGGCGCCATCGGTTACGCGGTCAAACCGACCACCCGCGAAGAGCTGAAAGACGTGTTCGCGCGTCTCGAAGCGAAGCTGACGCAAAAGGTCAAACGCGTGCTGTTGGTTGAAGACGACGATTTGCAGCGCGAAAGCATCGCGCGATTGATTGGCGACGAGGACATCGAAATCACCGCCGTCGGTCTGGCGCAAGACGCCCTGGAGCGGCTGCGCGAGACGGTTTACGACTGCATGATCATCGACTTGAAGCTGCCAGACATGCTTGGCAACGATCTGCTCAAACGCATGGCCACTGAGGACATCTGCTCGTTCCCGCCGGTCATCGTTTACACCGGGCGCAACCTGACCCGCGATGAAGAGGCCGATCTGCGCAAGTATTCGCGCTCGATCATCATCAAGGGTGCGCGTTCGCCTGAGCGTTTGCTCGACGAGGTCACACTCTTTTTGCACAAAGTCGAATCGCAGTTGTCCCATGAACGGCAGAAGATGCTCAAGACCGCGCGCAGCCGCGACAAGGTCTTCGAGGGTCGCAAGATCCTGCTGGTGGACGACGATGTACGCAACATTTTCGCCCTGACCAGTGCTCTGGAAACAAAAGGCGCAGTCGTGGTGATCGGTCGTAATGGCCGCGAAGCGATTGAAAAACTGAATGAAGTCGAGGACATCGATCTGGTGTTGATGGACGTGATGATGCCGGAAATGGATGGTTTCGAAGCCACCATTGAAATCCGCAAGGATCCGCGCTGGCGCAAGCTGCCAATCATTGCGGTGACGGCCAAGGCCATGAAGGACGATCAGGAGCGCTGCCTGCAAGCGGGTTCCAACGATTATCTGGCCAAGCCCATTGACCTGGATCGCCTGTTCTCGCTGATTCGTGTGTGGTTACCGAAGATGGAACGTATTTAGTGGAAGGCAGCAGTCCAGCCGAACGAAACAGCGAAATCGAATTACGTTTGCTGATTGAGGCGATCTACCTCAAGTACAGCTACGATTTTCGCGATTACTCGGGCGCTTCGATCAAGCGCCGGGTGCAGCACGCGTTGAGCCAGTTCGAGTGCGCGACCATTTCGGCGTTGCAGGAAAAGGTTCTGCACGACCCGACCGCGTTCATGCAGTTGCTGCAACTGCTGACGATCCCGGTCAGCGAGATGTTTCGTGATCCTTCGCACTTCCTCGCGATTCGCAAGGAAGTAGTGCCGTTGCTGCGCACCTATCCGTCGATCAAAATCTGGATCGCCGGCTGCAGCACGGGTGAGGAGGTCTATTCGATGGCGATACTGCTGCGCGAAGAAGGCCTGCTCGATCGCACGATCATTTACGCCACGGACATCAATCCGCGCTCGCTGGACAAGGCCAAGCAGGGCATTTTCTCGATGGAGAACGTCCGTGCCTATACCGCCAACTACCAGCAGGCCGGCGGTCAGCGTTCATTTGCCGAGTACTACACTGCCGCGTATGGCTACGCGATATTCGACAAAACGCTGTGCGAGAACGTGACGTTTGCCGACCACAGCCTGGCGACCGACAGCGTGTTCTCCGAAACCCAACTGATTTCTTGCCGCAACGTGCTGATCTATTTCAACAAGAAGTTGCAGGATCGCGCCTTCGGGCTGTTCCATGAATCGCTGTGCCATCGTGGTTTTCTGGTGCTCGGCAGTAAAGAGACGCTGGATTTTTCCAGCTATGCCAATCAGTTCGAGCCGTTGGTCAAACAAGAACGGATTTACCGCAAAACATGAACGAGGCCGTGGCTTTACCTCGCGTCGAGGCGATTGTGGTCGGTGCTTCCGCCGGTGGCGTTGAGGCGTTGCTGAGCGTGCTCGGCCCACTGCGCAGTGGGTTTGTGCTGCCGATTATCGTTGTGCTGCACTTGCCCGAAGAGCGTCGCAGCCAATTGGCCGAAGTCTTCGCGCGGCGTCTGGACATGCCGGTGCACGAGGCGATCGACAAGCAGGACATTGCTGCTGGCACCGTGTATTTCGCCACACCGGGCTATCACCTGTCGGTGGAGCAGGATCGCAGCCTGTCGCTGAGCCTTGAGGATCGTGTGCATTACTCGCGGCCTTCGATTGATTACCTGTTCGAGTCCGCCGCTGATGCCTACGGCTCGAAGCTGGCCGCTGTATTGCTGACCGGCGCCAATCACGACGGTGCGCGCGGGCTGGCACAAGTCAAACGTCGCGGAGGCCTGACCATTGTCCAGGATCCGCAAGAGGCGCAAGTCGCCACCATGCCTCAGGCTGCGCTGAACATTCAGCAGCCCGATCATGTCCTAACCCTTAACGGCATCGGCCGTCTGCTTGTCGAGCTGGAACGAATCGCATGCTGAGTAATATTCAAGCCAAATTGCTGATCGTCGACGATCTGCCGGAAAACCTGCTGGCGCTCGAAGCCTTGATCAAACGCGAAGACCGCACCGTCTACAAGGCGTTGTCCGCGGACGAAGCGTTGTCGTTGCTGCTGCAGCACGAATTCGCCATGGCCATCCTCGACGTGCAGATGCCGGGGATGAACGGCTTCGAACTCGCCGAGTTGATGCGCGGCACCGAGAAAACCAAGAACATCCCGATTATCTTCGTCAGCGCCGCCGGTCGTGAATTGAACTACGCGTTCAAGGGTTACGAGAGCGGTGCGGTCGACTTCCTGCACAAGCCGCTGGATATCCATGCGGTGAAAAGCAAGGTCAACGTTTTTGTCGATCTGTACCGCCAGAGCAAGGCGATGAAACAGCAGGTCGAAGCGCTGGAGCAGGCCCGTCGGGAGCAGGAAGCGCTGTTGCAACAGTTGCAGAGCACTCAGTCGGAGCTGGAGCAGGCGGTGCGGATGCGCGATGACTTCATGTCAATCGTCGCCCACGAAGTGCGTACGCCGCTCAATGGCCTGATACTCGAAACGCAGCTGCGCAAGATGCACCTGGCACGGGACAACGCGTCGGCGTTCACCCTCGACAAGATGCACGCCATGGTCGATCGCGACGAGCGGCAGATCAAAAGCCTCATCCGCTTGATCGAAGACATGCTTGATGTTTCGCGCATCCGCACCGGCAAGCTGTCGATCCGGCCGAACCGTTTCGATCTGGTGCAGTTAGTCAGCAATCTGTTGCAGAACTTTGCGCAACAGATCGACGCGGCGGAAACCGAAGTATCGTTCACGGCGCCAGAGCCGGTCGAAGGTCACTGGGACGAGTTCCGCATCGAGCAAGTGGTGTCGAACCTGATCACCAATGCCTTGCGTTACGGTGGTCGCAGCCCGGTCAAGGTGCGTGTTTACCGCGAAGGCGATGAGGCGCGCATCGAGGTCGAGGACAATGGCATCGGCATCAGCGCCGAGAATCAGAAGCGAATTTTCCAACAGTTCGAACGGGTGTCCGCCAAGACGGTAGTCGCCGGGCTCGGGCTGGGTCTGTTCATTTCCGAGCAGATCGTCGCCGCCCATGGCGGCTCCATCGTCGTCGAGAGTGAAATCAACGAGGGCGCCCTGTTTCGCGTTTGTCTGCCGATCGAGGAAAACGGCAAATCTGACGCAACCTCTGATTGACCGCACGGTCGTATCAGCAGCTATTGACCGAACAAAGGCTTCCCATGAGCGTAGATGCACAAGATGTAGTACTCGTCGTCGAGGACGAACCGGTTATCTTGATGGTCCTGACCGATTACCTGTCGGGCCAGGGTTACCGCGTGTTGCAAGCGGAAAGCGGCGAGCAGGCGTTCGAGATTCTGGCGAGCAAGCCGCATCTGGATGTCCTGATCACTGATTTCCGTCTGCCTGGCGGTATTTCCGGCGTACAGATCGCCGAGCCTGCCGTCAAATTGCGACCGGATCTAAAAGTGATCTTCATCAGCGGTTACCCGCAGGAGATCCGCGAAACCGGCAGCCCGATCACGCGCAAGGCTCCGATTCTGGAAAAACCGTTTGATCTGGATGTCCTGCAGGAGAAAATTCAGGAGCTATTGGCCTGAAAACAGGGCGGTTGGCGGCGTACCTGTAATTTCTGACAGTTGACGACGCGATCGTAATGGATCGTTATAAACCCTGAAATCCGTTTCGGGGTTGAGTTTCATGGATCGTGGCACACCGGCATTAGCCGTGATTGACCCCTGTGGTGCACCCATTCGCGCCGTAGTTTATTGGCGGCAGTCGGCACTCGATGCACCTCAGGCGCGTATTACTCAAACGATCCTTGATCGCCACACCCGTACCAGCCATCGCCGCGATCCACGGCTCTTTTCGCTGTTTAAAAGCGCCTCCGCGCCTGCCAATCAGACGACCCTGACTAGCCTGTCCGGCGCCTCCTTGCTGTCCGTCAATGTTGATGCCGGTTGGCGCTTGAGCCTGACCGGCGCCAGTGGGCAGCCACTGGAAAGCTGGGATCAGAAACTCAGCCACCGTCGTGTTGTGCATGATGCGTTACTGCGCCCAGCGTTTCTTTTCGAGCAGGAAGCGGGCGAAGCGCTACAGCGCAGCGAGTGCTATGACTATGCCGACGGCAGCCCCGAATCTGCACAGCACAATCTTTGCGGTCAGATCGTCCGCCATGATGATCGGGGAGGGACGGTGTTTCTTCTCGAGTGCAGTCTTTCCGGCTCCGCCCTTGAGCAGTCCCGACGCTTTCTCCAGGCGCTTGATGCCCCTGACTGGCCGGAAGATGAAATCGGACGGGACAACCTGTTGGAACCTGAACGAGCGCTAACGCGCACGGACAACAACGCCGCAGGTGATCAGATCCGTCATGTTGATGCGTTGGGCAATGAACAACTGCTGCGGCAAACGCGGGCTGGAGAGTTGTCAGAAACTTGCCTGAAACTGCAGGGCGCTGCCGGGTTCAGCACGCTGGTGGGCAACATTCGCTACAACGCCGAAGGGCAGATCGAGCAACAAACTGCAGGAAATGGCGTGGTCACGCGCGCTACTTTTGATGCGGAAAATGGCCGATTGAGCACGTTGATCACGCAAAACACGAACCAGTCGCCGATACAGAACCTGACATATGCCTACGATCCCGTCGGCAACCTGCTCAGCATCAGTGATAGCGCCCAGCCCATCCGCTACTTCCGCAATCAGCGAGTCGCGCCACTCAACACTTACCGTTACGACTCGCTTTATCAATTGATCGAAGCCAGTGGCCGGCAGTGCGTCAACACTCCGGGTGGGCCATTGTTGCCGGAATTCATATCGCCGCCCGACTCAAGTCAGCTGGAAAATTATCGTCAGACGTTTGCTTACGACAGTGGCGGGAATTTGCTGACGTTGCAGCACGTGGCTGACAGTGGTCAGCGCAGTGAGCGCACCGCCGTTGCCGCGGCAAGCAATCGGAGTTTGCCGTACTCAGCGAACGGTGAGCCGCCAGGGGAGGGCGAAATCAACGCCGGATACGACCCCAACGGCAACCTTAAATTGCTGCAGCAAGGCCAGAATCTGCTGTGGAATGGCCGTAATCAGTTGTGTCAGGTCGATCAGGTTCTACGTGAGGGTGAGCCCAACGATTCAGAGCGCTATGTTTACGACGGCGCAGGCCAGCGTCTGCGAAAAATTCGCACGGCCTACAGTTCTCGCCGAACCCGTACTCATGAAACCCGCTATCTGCCAGGCGTTGAAATTCGCACAGCTCCCGAAGAAACCGTACACGTCATCAGCGTTCAGGCCGGGCGTTGCACCGTGCAGATCCTGCACTGGGAAAAAGGCCGGCCAGCGCATGTTGCTGATGATCAACACCGTTATCTTTTGACCGATCATCTGGCTTCCAGCAGTCTGGAACTGGATGTCGACGCCCAACTCATTAGCCAGGAAAGTTTCTACCCCTATGGCGGAACAGCCTGGTGGGCCGGGCGCGACAAGGTTGAAGCCGGTTATCGGACGTTGCGTTATTCGGGGCAGGAGCGGGACGCAACCGGACTGTATTACTACGGGTTTCGCTATTACATGCCTTGGCGCCAGCGATGGCTGAGTGCGGATCCTGCGGGTGTGAGCGATGGGTTGAATTTGTATCAGATGGTGGGGGGTAATCCGATCGGGTTTGTTGACTTTCAAGGGTTGGCAAAAACGCGCGTGAACTGGCCTGACCGCGCAAAAGCCATGCCGTCAGGGATAGCGCGAGGCATCGTCAAAGGGAGTGCGGGGTACGGTTTCAAATACGTCGCGAAGCAGGCACTGAACGCTACAATCGGGCCGTATGTGCGCTGGCTGGCAGCGGGAATGAGTGGTGCTGCCGGAGGTTACGCTGCCGCCGGCCTGACCGCGCACGCTCTTCAGAGCGCCGGTGTCACGGGTCGACGTAAAATGATGGCGGTAGGTGCCATGGGAGTAGCGGGCTCTGTTGCGGGATTTGCAGGTGGCTTTCTCAGTTCAGATCCGATTGGCACGTTGAGTGACGTTGCAAAAGATCTGGGTGGCGTATTGACCGGTAGGGTCATTTCTCCGCTTGGCCCCTCCATCACCTATGACGGTAATGCCACGCTAGCCTCGCAAGCCGTCAACATCGCGACCAATCTTGCCGTAAATTTCGTAGAAGGAATGTGGCTCGGTGGTTTGAAAAACAGTGATTACCCACTGTTGAGATCAGCCGGAAATGGTGCGCTGAAAAGCTTTGTCGGCGACGCTATTCGCTCTACAGACGTTGTGCCCGCCAGTTACAACGAGAGTAAACATTCGGCGTGGAGTCTGCCAACCGTTGCGGATGGTAAAACAATAGTTAAGACCTTCGCTCACGATACGGCAATGTCTTCCCTCTACGGTTTTGGTAACGACGCGATCAACCGAGGTATTGATATTGGCTTAGCGGATTCGCACGTCGATCCGACCCTACGAGGAGGCTTTGGGAACTTGCAGGTGGTCAACGAACTGGATGCAATTGTGGGAGAAAAAGTGCTGTCGGGAATGGCCTGGCATGAGGTTAACGCTATTCCCAACGAAACAACCACGAAAGCGAGTACTGCAAGAAATCAGCAAGCCGCTAAAGATAAGCGAATGGCTCGAAGTCGACGTAGACACGGCATCGGCATCGAAATGCAACCGATGAATGTCTGATTCGGCGTTACTGCCGAATCATCTCCCTGACCTTCGCCGTCAGAAGGTCAAAAGTGAACGGCTTGGTGATCATCTGCATTCCCGGATCGAGGAACCCGCCGCGCACGGCCGCGTGTTCGGCATATCCAGTGATAAACAGCACCTTCAACCCCGGCCGATATTGACGACCAATCTCGGCCAACTGCCGACCATTCATGCCCGGCAGGCCAACATCGCTGATGAGCAGATCAATACGCTGTGCCGAATTCAGAATCGGCACTGCACCGTCGGCATCTCCGGCCTCGACGAAGGCATAACCCAACTCGCTCAAAACCGCGCTGACCAGCACGCGAACGGCGGGGTCATCTTCGACGATCAACACTGTTTCACCGTTGATTGCATCCGGCGCTTGCTGAATATCGGTATCGGGTTGTTCCAGCTCTTCACCACGGAAGCGCGGCAGGTAGAGTTTCACCGTGGTGCCTTGATCGATTTCGCTGTCAATCGAGACATGCCCGCGTGACTGTTTGCTGAAGCCGTAAATCATCGACAGACCGAGCCCGGTGCCCTGGCCGATTGGTTTGGTGGTGAAGAACGGATCGAACGCGCGGTTGATCACGCTTTGCGGCATGCCGCCGCCATTGTCGGTGACGCTGAGCATCACGTAATCGCCGGGCTCAAGGTTGCTGTAGGCCTCGGTGAATTCGCGATGCAGCACCTGATTGCTGGTTTCGACGATCAATTTGCCACCCTCGGGCATGGCATCGCGGGCGTTGATCACCAAGTTGAGCAGGGCGCTTTCCAATTGATTCGGATCGGCCTCGGCGACCCACAATTTGTCGTTCAGGCGCATGTCCAGCTGGATGCTTTCGTTGAGACTGCGTTGCAGCAGCTCGCCCATCGACAGCACAAGGGTATTCATCTGTACGGCTTTGGAATCAAGCGACTGCCGACGAGAGAACGCCAGCAGCCGATGGGTCAGGCCAGCGGCGCGGTTGGCAGAGGTCACGCCCAGATCGATCAGGCTGTCGAGATCATCCAGACGTCCACGCGCAAGTCGCCGGCGCAGCAACTCAAGGCTACCGATGATCCCGGTGAGCATATTATTGAAGTCGTGGGCGATGCCGCCCGTGAGCTGGCCGACCGCTTCCATCTTCTGCGACTGGCGCAACGCTTCTTCGTTGTGGCGAAGTTGCGCGGTGCGTTCCTCGACCTGTTGTTCGAGGGTTTCCAGTGTCGATTGCAGACGCCGTTCGCTTTCACTCAGATCGATCAAGCGGTCGCGGGCTTCATATTGTCGTCGTCGACCGCGCAGGGCGGCGGAGACCATACTGACCAACGTGGCCGGGTGGAAAGGGCGCTCAAGGAATGACACGTTGCCCAGCAGGCTGCTCAGTTGCGACGAAGGGCCTTGTTCCTGTCCGCCGTGATGAGTGAGCAGCACGATCGGTAGATCCGACCAGGCCGGTTGTTGCTCCAGATGCTGGAACAACACCTCCAGCTCCGGGCCACGCAACGCTTCCGCGGCAATCAACAACAACCCGGCGCCAGGTTCCAGTTGCGAACACAGTGTCGCCAGATCCGGCGTGATCAAACCACCAAATCCAGCTTCATTAAGGATCATCAGCGCAATTTGGCTGTCGCGACCCACGGGCGCCAGAATGAGCGCCCGTTCGGCCAGCGGCGTAGCCACCGTCACAAGTTATCTTCCTGCAGCAGCGGTTTGCTCGCGCCGAGGTAAGTCGGTACGCCACGAAGCACGCCCTGGAAGGCTTCCAGCGGTTCACCAATGGTCATGCCCTGCGTGGAAATGCGGTATTCGCGAATGGTCGATTCGTGGCTGCCGGTGCGTTTCTTGATGATGGAAATCGCCCGCCGGACTTTGCCGAGGGCTTCGAAGTAACGCAACAGAATCACCGTGTCGGCCAGGTAAGTGATGTCGACCGGCGCTTGCATATCGCCGACCAGACCATGTTGGGCGACCGTCATAAACGTCGCCGCGCCTTTGCGGTTAAGGTACAGCAGCAACTCGTGCATGTGCAGCACCAGGGCATTTTCTTCCGGCATCGCGGCTTGATAGCCGTTTATGCTGTCGATCACCACGGTTTTGATTTCGCCTTCATCGACGCAGCGTCGCACGCGGTGGGAAAACTCGCCCGGCGACAGTTCGGCGGCGTCTACCTGTTCGATCAACAGATTGCCGGTCGCTTGCAGGGCCTTGAGGTCGATGCCGATATTTCTCATGCGCTCGAACAGCAAACCCAGTTCTTCATCGAAAATGAACAGCGCGGCTTTTTCGCCACGCGTCACTGCCGCAGCGGCAAAGATCATCGAGATAAGCGATTTACCGGTACCGGCCGGGCCGAGAATCAGTGTGCTGGAACCGGTTTCGATGCCACCGCCGAGCAGGGCGTCCAGCTCTTTGATGCCGCTGGTGAGCTGCAGGCGTGCATATTCTCCACGGTGTTCGGCGGCGACCAGCCTTGGGAATACGTGAACGCCGTCACCCATGATGGTGAAGTCGTGGAAGCCTCCGCGATACTTCTGACCGCGGTATTTGACCACCCGCACGCGGCGGCGCTCGGCGCCATAGTTTGGGGTCAGTTCTTCCAGACGAATCACGCCGTGGGCCACGCTGTGCACGGTTTTGTCGAGGGACTCGGTGGTCAAGTCGTCGAGCAACAGTACGGTAGCGTTGTAGCGCACGAAGTAATGTTTGATTGCCAGAATCTGCCGGCGATAGCGCAAAGAGCTTTGCGCCAGCAGACGGATCTCCGACAGGCTATCGAGCACGACGCGGGTCGGTTTGAAGCGTTCGACCGCTTCGAAAATCTGCTTGGTTGCTTCGCCCAACTCCAAATCGGAGGAGTACAGCAAGCTCTGCTGATGCTCGGCATTGAGCAGGCTTTCCGGTGGCGTCAGCTCAAAAATCTTGATGTTCTCATCCAGCTCCCAGCCGTGGGAGAGCGCACCCTGGCGCAATTCATTCTCGGTTTCCGACAGCGTGATGTACAACGAGCGTTCGCCGGCTTTCGCGCCGGCCATTAGAAAATGCAAAGCGACCGTGGTTTTACCGGTTCCGGGTTCTCCTTCCAGCAGGAAAACATGCCCGCGCGATAAGCCACCGGCCAGGATGTCATCCAGGCCCACAATGCCGGTGGCGGCTTTTGCACTGATCAACTCGTTAGATGTAGACAAAAAATGCCCTCTCATGACTAGGGGAAGCGAGGCAGCTGACTCGATTGAGCTGCCTGATTACTTGACCTTGGGCCGTGATGGCAGTTCCGCTCTTTCTTCTTGAAAGTTTACGGCGAACACAAAAAGCTGAGGCAGGATTTTGTGGCGAGGGGATTTATCCCGGTTGGCGTGCGCAGCAGGCCCTGCTTTTGGTGAAGAGGGGCCGCTGCGCGACCCAACGGGGATAAATCCCCTCGCCACAGGCAGTGGTGAATTCGGTCAGGGTGCTTGAGGTTTAGAGGCCCTGTTGCAAAGCAGGATCATCCGGATTGAGCTGTTCCAGTTGTGCCAGCAAAACCTGCACGTTCTGCAATTGACCGCTTTCTTTCCAGTAATTGATCAGCAACACCCGCGCCTTGCGGTCGGCAGGATGGCGCTGAACGATTTCCTGCAACTGATTCTGCGCGGCTTCCAGTTCTTCAGCACTGTGCAGGGTGGTCGCGAGGTCGTAGCGATAATCCTTGTTGTCGGGTTCAAGTTCGACGGCTTTGGATAAGCCGAGCAAAGCAAATTCGAGCTGATCATGGTGCAGCAACCATAGGCCGAGAGCATGTTGCAGATACGCCGAATCGGGCTGGGCTTTGAGCTGCTGCGCAAGCAATTGTCGGGCAGCGTCGCTCTGGCCCTGACGGTCGAGCACATCAATCTGCATGACCAGCGCCGGCAAGTTGCCCGGCTCCAGGCGCAAAGTGTTTTCCAGCGCGTCCTGCGCTTGCTTGAGTTCGGCATTGTGCAAGTGCAGGCGCGCCAGTTGCGCGTAGGTCGCAGCGCTCGGTGGTTGCTCCTTGAGGACTTGCTCCCAGCCGTCGATCGCTTGCTCCAGCGGCGCGAAGTACAACCCCAGCTCATCCGGGGTCAAACCGAGCAGGGCATTGATCGCGGCAAAGCGTACAGATTGATCTTCGTCATCCAGCAGCGGCCCGAGCAATAGGCTGCGCTGGCCGCCGGGTACCAGGCCCACGACACTTTTGATCGCGGCCAGGCGAACATCGGCCGCTTCGCTCTGCAAATCCGCATCGGCCAGTTTCAACGCCTGCGGGCTTGGATAATTGGGCAATTCCGCATGCAGCCACACGCGGCGTTTCACCGACAGATCAGGACGCCCCAATTGCTGATACAACTGCCGCGCCGCCCCCGGCTGACCGGCACGCGCCGCCGACAAAGCTTCGCTGTAGCCATGCTTGATCGCTTCGGGGACAACCGGAGTGGTGCTGCGCAGTGACAACCAGGCGACGATCACAATCAATGCGAGGCCAAGGCTGATGAGCAGATAGCGGCGGGACTGGGGCATGCAGGTATCCGGAAACGTGCTGACTTGAGCAGAGCGGCAAGCTTCGGTCAGCTCGGCGCGGGAGTCAAACCTTGTCCTTGTGAAACGTCCTACAACACGCGTCGAATGCATTACTCGCCCGGCTTGCGATGCAGTGTCTACGCTTGCAGGAGTTGCTTTTAATGAGTGTGCCCATGCAAGCCCTGTTCAATTATTTCAAAGCGGTGATCCACCCGGGTCAGGCTGTGCTGCTGTTTGGTCTGCGCACCATCGCCGCCGGGTTGCTGACGTTGTATCTGGCGTTTTTGTTCGACCTCGACCAGCCAAAGTGGTCGATCATGGCGGTGGTGATTGTCAGCCAGCCGCTGGCCGGGATGGCACTGGCACGCAGTTTTGGCCAGGTGATCGGCACCACGCTGGGTGCGGCGGTGGCAGTGCTGATCATGGCGATTTTCCCTCAGGCACCGCTGCCATTCATTACAACGCTCGCGTTGTGGTTGGCACTGTGTACGGCGGGCGGCACGTTGTTGCGTTACACCAGTTCGCAGGCATTCGTGCTCAGCGGGTATACAGCGGTGGTGGTGGCGTTGTTGGCGATTCCCGAACCGGACGGGACGTTCCTGCTGGCCGTCACCCGAGTCACTGAAACGTTATTGGCGGTAGCCTGCGTCTGTGTGGTCAGCCTGCTGACGGCGAGGCCCGAAGCGGTGGCCAAGGGTTATTTCGCCAAGGTTGATCAAGTGATCAAACTGGTCGCCGGCCATGCCGCCGCCGTGATTCGCACGGAAGAAAGCGAAGCCGATTTTCAGCGTCGGCAAATGCAAGTGCTCGCTGAAATCAGTGCGCTGGAAGGCCTGCGTCGGCATTTGTACTTCGATGCACCGCGCCTGCGCAGCGCTAACAATCTGGTGCTGTTATTGGGCAATCAACTGATGTTGCTGACGTCGCGGCTGACCGCACTGCGTCACCAGCGGCAATTGCTCACCGAGCGTTGGGAAGGTGATCTACCGCTGGATATCCAGCGATTACGCGCCGATGAACTGGCGTTTCTCGATCAGTTGGCGCAGCAGGGCCGTGCAATGCCTGAGGAGGCCCGGCACCACTTCGTCACGCTGCAGCAACAGTTCGATGAAATGGCCTACAAGGCCGAGCAATTGACCGAGGACATGAGCGCCACTCTGCGTTCACTGGCGTGGGCGCTGCGCTGGGAGCAAGCGCGGTTGATGCAACAACTGGAGCAGATTCTTGAACTCAGCGATGCGATCCAGGAAGGGCGCGAGGCCAGTTGCATGTTTCGCGGTCAGCAGAGCCCGCTGCATCTGGATTTCACCTTGGCGTCGATGAACGCGATTCGGGCATTTACAGCATTGCTGGTGGCCGGGCTGATCTGGATCGAAACGGCGTGGGATGGTGCGCGCGGCGGGATGATTCTGGTCGGCATCCTGTGTTCACTGATGGCGACGTTCCCGCGACCGCTGATGGCTGCGCAGAGTTATGCGCGTGGCTTGGGCGTGGCGTTGCTGGTGTCGGCGCTCTATCAATTCATGATCGTGCCAGCGATCAGCAACTTCGAAATGCTGGCGTTGGTGCTCGCGCCATTGCTCTATGTGATCGCGGTGGGGTTATCCAGTCCGGCCACGGCGGGCATCGCGATGGGGTTGGGTTTGTCGAGTTTTCTGATGCTTGGCCCGCAGAACGCTGGTACCGGTCAGAACAGCGCAATTCAATGGTTTGAGTTCGCCGGCGCTTACGTCAGCGCGGCGATGCTGGCGCTGATTGTCTACGCGTGGATTTTCCCGTTTCGTCCGGCGTGGCGTCTGCGTCGCCTCTATAACGAAGCACGCGAGCAGGTCTATCAACTGACCAAGCTGCCGGCCACCGATGAACAGCAATTCGCTTTCGAAAGCCGCATGGTCGATCGCCTGACCAGCATGCAGGGTCTTTTGCCGGCGGTGAATGACCGAGCGATGCCGCAACTCTACGAAGTGACGCTGGCGTGTCTGGCGTTGGGGGTGGCGATGCAGCAACTACGGCTGCAAGCACAGAACAACACGCTGGTGACGCCTGCGTTCAGCCAGCATTTGTCTTCAGCGTTGCGCCACACCGGGCGGTTTGTCGCCGCGCGTGATGATGTGCAACTGGCGCCATTGCTGGAGCGACTTCACGCATTAGGCGATGAGCTGGACGAATTGCACGTCGCCAGTCACGAACATCTAGGCTCGGTGTTTCGTATGCGCGTGGCGTTGCTGATCGTCGTGTCATTCCTGCAACGTCATGGCGAATATCTGCAAGCAGGAACCGTTGAAGGAGAACCGATCCTTGCCCATTGATTTCGAAGTTGGCGGCGTCTACCTGCCGCCCATTGCCCAGGCGCTGTTACTGGCGATTCCGATATTCCTGCTGCTGGATTGGGTGCTGCGTCGTCTGGGTGTGTTGCGCCTGGTCTGGCATGAAGCCCTGTTCGAAGGCGCCTTGTATGCCTGTGTCTGTGCCACGCTGATTCTGTTGATGGGAGCCTGAACCCTTGAAAATGTTGTTGGCAAGAATGATGACCGTGGCGGTGGTGATATTGGCGATCGTTCTCGGCTGGTTCGCTTGGGAGTATTACACCCGCGCGCCGTGGACACGGGATGCCCGGGTGAGGGCGGATGTGGTGACATTGTCGGCCGATGTGTCCGGGCGCATCGTCAGTCTGGCAGTGCAGGACAACCAGCACGTTGATAAAGGCCAATTGCTGATGGAGATTGATCCGGCACGCTACAAACTGGCGGTGGAACATGCGCGACGTGAGGTCGAGGTGTCCAAAGCCACACTGGGCCAATCGAAAGCCTCGATTGTTGCCAGTGAGGCGCTGCTCAAACAGCGCCAAAGCGAAGAACGTCGGCGGCGCACGTTGAAACAGGGTTTTGCCATTTCCGGTGAGGAGTGGGAGAAGTCCAGCACCGACGTCGCGGTGGCCCAGGCCGATCTGTTGCGCAATCAGGCCAATCTCGGGCTGGCCGAGGCCAATGTGCAATTGGCTATTGCTGCACTGAGCCAAGCGGAACTGGATTTGCAGCGCACCCGCGTTGAATCCCCGGTCAGCGGTTTCGTCACCAATTTACTGACCCGGCAGGGTGATTACGCCGTGGCCGGTGGCGCGCTGTTGGCGCTGGTCGACAGTGATTCTTTTTACATCAGCGGTTATTTCGAAGAAACCAAACTGCCGAGGATCGAAGAGGGCGATCGTGTCAAAGTGCAGCTGATGAGTGGCGAAACCTTCGGCGGCACGGTGCAGAGCATCGCCTACGCCATTGCCGACCGCGAAAACGCCCCGGGCAGTCGACTGCTGGCCAACATCAATCCGAGTTACACCTGGGTAAAGCTCGCGCAACGGGTGCCGGTGCGGATCGTGATTGACGCGGATTACGCTGGCAAGAACCGCTTGCGTGCAGGCACAACCGCCACCGTCACGATCCTGGAATCACACTAACCCCTGTAGGAGCTGCCGAAGGCTGCGATCTTTTGATCTTGCCCATCCAAAAGCAACATCAAAAGATCGCAGCCTTCGGCAGCTCCTACATGAAGTCGGTTCATTCGGCAGGCACAAAAAAGCCCCGCGACCGAATGATACGCGGGGCAAAAAATTTGGTTGGTTGCGGCCAACCAAAGGAGCTCTTTAACAATCGATTACTTGCTGGCAACAGTCTCCGGTTGCCAGCCGCCGCCGAGGGCTTTGTAGATCGCGACAATGCCGCGATACAGATCGACTTCGGCCTGCGCCTGGGTGTCTTCAGCGTTCAGACGTTCACGCTGAGCATCAAGCAGCACGAGGAAGTCGGTAGTGCCTTCGCGATAGCGGATCTCGGCGAGGTCAGCAGCCTTGCGGCTCGACTCACTCTGACGAATCAGCGAGATCAGCCGTTGCTGACGTTTGCCGTAATCGCTGAAGGCGTTTTCCGATTCTTCCAGGGCCAGCAGCACTTGCTGCTCGTAAGTCGCCAATGCGCCTTCGGCTTCGGCATCGGCGCCGCGCAAACGCGCTCGCACGCTGCCAAGGTCGAACGCAGCCCAGGTGATGCTCGGGCCGAGTGCCCAGGCGTTGGCCGCCGAGGAACCGATTTGCGAACCACGCCCGGCCGTCCAGCCAAGGAAACCGCTGAGGCTGACCCGTGGGAACAGATCGGCTTTCGCCACGCCGATGCGCGCTGTGGCCGACGCCAGGTTGCGTTCTGCGCTGAGAATGTCCGGGCGACGTTGCAGCAGTTCACCCGGATCGCCAATCGGCAAGGCCTTGGCAATCGCCGGCAAGTCTTTTGGGCTGAGGTCGACGGTCAGCTTGTCCGGACGCTCACCCAGCAGGGTGGCGATGCGGTTTTTCTGCCGAACCTGTTCGGCCTGCAATTGCGGCACGCTGGCTTCTACCGAAGCCAGACGCGCATCGGCACGTTCGACGTCGAGCTGATCACCAACGCCGGCGTCACGCAGGCTGATGGTGATCTTGCGCGACTCCTGCTGGTTGTTCAGGTTGGCCACGGCGATCTTTTCCCGCAACTGAGCGCCGCGCAGTTGACCGTAAGCGTCGACCAGTTCGGCAATCATGGTGACTTGCAGTTGGTACAGATCGGCTTTGGCAGCCTCTTGATCGGCGTCGCTGGCTTCCAGATTGCGCTGGATGCGTCCGAACAGATCGAGCTCCCAGGCCATGTCCAGACCGAGATCATAGCGTTCGCTGTTGACCCGGTCGGTGGTCTGGCCGGGGATTTGCCCCTTGGCCAGATCACTGCTGACGCGGCTGGTGATGGTCGGCATTGCATCGTTGCTGGCATCGTCGCGGATTGCCCGAGCGGCTTTCCAGCGGGCGAACGCCACGCGCAGTTCACGGTTGCCTTGCAGCGATTGGGTCACCAACTGGTTGAGGGTCGGATCGTCGAATTGCTGCCACCAGATGCCTTCGAATTTCGAACGGTCGAAGTTCTTTTGCCCGGCGGCGCCGTCGGTGACGGCCGTGATGTTGGCCGCCTCCGTGGCTGGGGTCTTGTAGTCGGGGCCGACGGCGCAGGCGCTGAGGGCCAGCACCAGCAGGCTCGGCAGGAAGACTTTCAGACTCATTGTTGCGCCTCCAGTTTGAGGGCCTTAGCCGCTTTGCGGGCTTCGCCGCGCTCAACAAAGTTACGGATCAGCACGTAGAACACGGGCGTCAGCAACAGACCGAAGAAAGTCACCCCGAGCATCCCGGAGAACACCGCCACGCCCATGGCATGACGCATCTCGGCACCGGCACCGCTGGAGAACACCAGTGGCACTACACCCATGATGAACGCGAAGGAGGTCATCAGGATCGGCCGCAGACGCAGACGGCAAGCTTCCAGTACTGCGGCGAGCGGGTTGAGGCCTTCTTCCTGTTTATCCTTGGCGAACTCGACGATCAGAATCGCGTTCTTACACGCCAATCCGACCAGTACGATCAAACCGATCTGGGTGAAGATGTTGTTGTCACCGCCCGAGATGATCACACCGGTGATGGCCGACAGCAGGGTCATCGGAACGATCAGGATCACCGCCAGCGGCAGGCTCCAGCTTTCGTATTGAGCGGCGAGCACCAGGAACGCCAGCAATACGCAGAGCGGGAACACGAACAGCGCGGTGTTGCCGGACAGAATCTGCTGGTAGGTCAGGTCGGTCCATTCGTAGGTCATGCCGTTCGGAAGTTCTTCCTTGAGCAGTTTCTCGATGGCTTTTTCGGCCTGGCCGGAGCTGTAGCCTGGGGCTGCGGCACCGTTGATTTCTGCGGTAATGAAGCCGTTGTAGTGCATCACGCGATCCGGACCCGAGGTGTCGCTGACCTTGATGAAAGTCGCCAGCGGGATCATTTCGCCTTTGTTGTTACGCACTTTCAGCTGACCGATCTGATCGGATTCGAGGCGGAACTGCTGTTCGGCCTGAACGTTGACCTGATAGGTGCGCCCGAAGCGGTTGAAGTCGTTGGCATACAGCGAACCCAGGTAAATCTGCAGGGTGTCGAAGATGTCGCTGACGGCCACGCCGTGGGTCTTGGCTTTTTCCCGGTCGATGGCGGCATCGACCTGCGGCACGTTCACGGTGTAGCTGGTGAACAGGCCTGCCAGTTCCGGCACGTTGTGGCTCTTATTGATGATGTTCATGGTTTCTTTGTACAGCTCGTCATAGCCCAGGTTGCCCCGGTCTTCGATTTGCAGACGGAAACCACCAATGGTGCCCAGACCTTGTACCGGCGGTGGCGGGAAGATCGCCATGTACGCCTCTTGAATGTTGGCGAACTGGCCGTTCAAGGCACCGGCGATCGCACCGGCGGACATGCTCGCGTCTTTACGTTCGTCGAACGGCTTCAGGGTCACGAAGACGATGCCGGCGTTCGGACTGTTGGTGAAACCGTTGATCGACAGGCCCGGGAACGCTACAGCGCTTTCCACGCCTGGCTGTTTCAGCGCGAGGTCGGACATGCGTTTGATCACGTCTTCGGTGCGATCCAGGCTCGAAGCGTCCGGCAGTTGCGCGAAAGCCACCAGGTATTGCTTGTCCTGGCCGGGTACGAAACCCGTCGGGGTGCTGGAGAAACCGAAGAAGGTCAACACCATCAGGCCTGCGTACAGCAGAAGGGCGATGCCGCTGCTGCGGATGACCCGGCCCACTGTGCCGACGTAGCCATGGCTGGCGCGGTCAAAGAAGCGGTTGAACGGACGGAACAGCCAGCCACCGAAGATCTTGTCGAGCACTTTCGAGAAGCGGTCTTTCGGTGCGTCGTGGCTTTTCAGCAACACCGCGGCCAGCGCTGGCGACAGGGTCAGCGAGTTGAACGCCGAGATTACGGTCGAGATGGCAATGGTCAGTGCGAACTGCTTGTAGAACTGCCCGGTGAGGCCGGAAATAAACGCCGCCGGAATGAACACCGCACACAGCACCAGCGCCGTGGCAATGATCGGGCCGGTCACTTCACGCATCGCCCGTTTGGTCGCTTCGACCGGCGTCAGGCCGAGTCCGATGTTCCGCTCGACGTTCTCCACCACCACGATGGCGTCGTCGACCACGATACCGATGGCCAGTACCAGACCGAACAGCGACAGCGCGTTCAGCGAGAAGCCAAACAGGTGCATCACCGCAAACGTACCGATCAACGATACCGGCACCGCCACCAACGGAATGATCGAGGCGCGCCAGGTTTGCAGGAACAGAATCACCACCAGAACCACGAGGATCAGTGCTTCGAAGAGGGTGTGAACCACCGCCTCGATCGAGCCGCGCACGAAGATCGTCGGGTCATAGACGATGCTGTAGTCCATGCCTTGCGGGAAGCTTTTCTTCAACTCGTCCATCTTGCCGCGAACTTCGTTCGAGATGTCGATGGCGTTGGAACCTGGGCGCTGGAAGATCGGGATCGCCACAGCCGGCTGGTTGTTCAGCAGGGAACGCAGGGCGTATTGGCTGGAACCCAGTTCGACGCGAGCGATGTCTTTGAGGCGCGTGATTTCACCATTGTCGCCAGCGCGAATGATGATGTTCTCGAACTCTTCCTCAGTGACCAGACGGCCCTGAGTGTTGACCGACAGCTGGAAGCTCTGGGCATTCGGGGCAGGGGGCGCACCCAATTGACCGGCGGCGACCTGGCGGTTCTGCTCACGAATCGCCGTGACCACATCGGTCGCGGTCAGATTGCGCGAAGCAGTCTTGTTCGGATCGAGCCAGACTCGCAACGAGTAGTCGCCCATACCGAACAGCTGCACGTCACCAACACCGTTCAGACGCGCCAGCTCATCCTTGATATTGAGGATCGCGTAGTTCGACAGATAAAGCATGTCGTAGCGTTTGTCCGGCGAGGTCAAGTGCACAACCATGGTCAGGTCGGGCGAGGCCTTGTCGACGGTGATACCGATGCGTGTCACTTCCTCGGGAAGTTTCGGCTCGGTACGGGTCACCCGGTTTTGCACCTGCACCTGCGCGTTGTCGAGGTCAGTGCCCAGGGCGAAGGTGATGGTCAGGGTGATCTTGCCGTCGGCGGTCGACTGCGAGGACATGTACAGCATGTTCTCGACGCCGGTGATGGCTTGCTCCAGCGGAGCCGCCACGGTTTCACCGATGACTTTGGGGTTGGCGCCCGGGAAGTTCGCACGCACCACCACGGTCGGTGGCACGACTTCCGGGTATTCGCTGATCGGCAGCTGGAACAGCGAGATCGCGCCGGCGATCAGGATCAGCAGCGACAGCACCGCTGCGAAGATCGGCCGTGAAATGAAGAATTGGGAAAAATTCATCGGAGTTGTCGTCCCTTAACCGCGTGGGGTCGTGGCGGCCAGCTTCACAACCGCACCGGACGCACCCTTGGCAGGGGCGACTTTGGGCAGGTTGCTGGCTTCCAGCGCTTGACGTTGTTGAGCGAGTGCCGCGATGGTCTGTTCGCTGGCCATCGGCACCACTTCCGGGGTAACCGGCGAGCCAGGGCGAACCCGTTGCAGACCCTTGACGATGATCGTGTCGTCCTTGTTCAGACCGGTGCGGACGATGCGCAGGCCTTCGATTTTCGGGCCGAGTTCGACGGCGCGGTACACGGTGTTGTTGTCCGCATCCATTACCAGCACGAACTTCTTGCCAAGGTCGGTGCCGACCGCTTCGTCGTTGATCAGCATGGCGTTGTAGGTGCCGCTGCCGACCAGTTTCAAGCGAGCGTAGAGGCCCGGGGTGTAGGTGCCGTCGCTGTTGTCGAACACTGCGCGACCACGGATGGTGCCGGTTTTCGGGTTGACCTGGTTGTCGACGAAGTTCATCTGACCGAGGTGCGGGTTGCCGTCTTCATTGGACAGGCCCATGTACACCGGGGTGGTCGCGCCGCGCTGACCGTTGCGAGCGAGTTGGGTATATTTAAGGAACACACGCTCGTCAGCATCGAAGTAAGCGTAAACGCGATCAGTGGAAACCACGCTGGTCAGCGGCGTGGTGTCGGCGGTCACCAGGTTACCGGCGGTGATCTCGGCACGGCTGACGCGGCCAGTGATCGGCGCGGTCACGCGGGTGAAGCTGAGGTTGAGTTTGGCCAGATCCAGTTGCGCTTGCAGGGCACCGACGGCGGCGCGGGCTTCTTGGGCAGCGCTGGTGCGCGAGTCAGCCAGTTCGGCAGAGATCGCGTTGCTGGCACGCAGACGTTCACCACGGCCGGCTTCGTTTTCACTGCGGGTGGCGTTGGCGCGGGATTGGGCGACAAGGGCTTCGAGGCGGCGAACCTCGGCCTGAAACGGACGCGGATCGATCTGGAACAGCAGGTCGCCTTTCTTGACCAGGGCGCCTTCAGTGAAAGCGACTTCGTCGATCTGGCCGGAGACCCGTGGACGGATTTCAACGGTTTCCGGTGCTTCGAGGCGGCCGGTGAATTCGTCCCATTCGTTGACCGGTTGTTCGATCACCTTGGCCACGCTGACTTTGGCAGCAGGCTGGGTGGCGGCAGTCTCCGGAGTCTTGCCGCAGGCGCTCATCACCAGGATGGCCAGCATGGCCAACGGGAAGCGCAAATGTTTGAGTGACTGTTCCATGGATGCATCCGCCAATGTATTGAAGATGGGCGGATGATGCTCGGCAGGCTGTGATGGCACGAATCGAATGAAGCAAAGGTAACTATCATTCGGAATGATATAAGACCGTAGCGAGCCCTCTAGTATGCACCTTTCGTTAGGGTGCTATCAATATCCTTAATGAAAGTTTCATGCGAGGCGCTGCCGGCGCATGGCGCACCCATAAAGAGGGCGCGCCACTTCAGAGCGGATCAGAAGTTGTACTTGAAGCTCGTCATGATATTGCGCGGTGCGCCGTAAACCCCGTACAGACCAGACTGGCTGTAGTACTCGCGATCAAACACGTTGTTCAGATTCACCGAAGCGCTGAGGTTGTGGCTGATGTCGTACTTGGCCATCAGGTTGGTCACCGCGTAGCTGCCCTGGCTGAACGTATGCAGGTCGGCGCCGACTTTGCTCTGCCAGTTCACGCCGCCGCCAATCGTGACTTTGTCCAGCGGGCCGTGCAGGCGATAGCTGGTGAAGGTCTTGAAACTGTTGCGCGGCAGGTTGGTGTTGATGCGCTCGTCGTCTGCGTTAGTGGTCACCGAATAAGCGTAGCCGGCGGAGGCCTGCCAGCCTTCGGCCAGTTCACCGTTCAACTCCATCTCGATGCCTTTGGAGGTGGTGTCCTGCTCGGAGCTGTAGACGTTGTCGTGTTGCCAGATCGCCAGGTTGTCCTGCTCCAGTTTGAACACGGCCAGGCTGGAGTTGAGCTTGCCATCGAGGTGCGTGCCCTTGATGCCGATCTCGTAGCCTTTGCCTTCCATCGGGTCGAGCGGTTTGTTGTCTTCGTCGGTGACCCACGAGGCTTGCGGGTTGAAGATCTTGGTGTAGCTGGCGTACAGCGACCAGGTGTCGTTGAGGTCGTAAACGACGCCGGCGTACGGAATGAACACGCCGTTTTCTTCTCGATTGACTTCGCTTTCTTCGCCGCCATACGGGCGATCCGAGGTGTCGCGTTTCCAGTTGATCACGCGGCTGCCGAGAATCAGGCTCAAGTCATCGCTGACGCTGAAACGCGAGGTCAGGTACGCCGCGTATTGGTCTTCGTCGATCGACGATTTGCCGCTGACGGCGAAGTCCGGTTTGGCCGAGTTGCCGTCCCAGGTGAACAGGTTGTCGATAGCGCCCGCCGGCGAGCCGTTGTAGTCGTAACGCCAACCGCCCCAGCTCGGCGTGCTTTCTTTGTACTGTGAGAGGGTCATGCCGGTAATCAACTGGTGTTCGCGCCCGAACAGGCTGAATGGGCCGGTGAGGTACACATCGAGGTTGTCCTGACGCGGCGTGCCCGAGAAACGCACCGGCAGTTGCGACAGACCGCTGCCGTCGGTATTCAGGTCACCCATGGCGAAGTTGAACAGTTCGTCGAACTTGTTTTCGGCGTGGGTCAGTTCGATCTTGCCGCTCCAGCCGTTGCCCAGTTGCTGCTCGATGGAAGTGAAGAAACTTGTCTGTTCATGATCGTTGTACGACCAGTCTGGCGCAGCATTTAGCGAACGTTGCAGGTCGGTGCGCTGGCCGGTACTGAAACGCGTCGGCAGGCCGGAGCGCAGCGGCGAGTCGATATCGCTGCGCAGGTAACTGAAGCCCATGGTCAGCAGGGTGTCTTCCGTCAGATCGAACTCGGTGATGCCGTAGATCAGCTGCGACTGCTGGTTGTAACGGTCGATCCAGGCTTTCTCAGTCTTGTAGTCGGCGACAAAGCGTCCGCGCACATTGCCGGTTTCCGTCAGCGGCCCCGACACATCAAAACCGGTGCCGTAGCGATCCCAGTTGCCGGCCTCACCGGTGATGCTGGCCTGCGCCTCAGCGGTCGGGCGTTTGCGGATCAGGTTGATCGTCGCGGACGGGTTGCCCATGCCGCTGATCAAACCGGTGGCACCGCGCACGACTTCGATGCGGTCGTACATCGCCATGCTTTGCGAATAGTTGTCGAGGCGCGTGTTGGTGGGAACGCCGTCGACCTCGTAGTTCTGAATCGCAAAACCGCGCGACCAATAGGAATCGCTTTCCGAACCGAGACCGTCGCGCACCACGGTGATGCCCGGCGTGGCTTCGAGGGCATCGGTCAGGTTGGTCAGGCGCTGGTCATCGAGACGCTGGCGGGTCATCACCGTCATCGATTGCGGGGTCTCACGCGGGGTCAGGTTCAGCCGCGTCGAGCTGCTGGAGGAATACGTGGTGTAGAGCCCGGTGCCTTCAGTGGTCGAACCCGGCGCCTTGCCGGAAATCGACACCGCGCCCAGCTCCAGCGCATCACCGGTGCTGGCCTGCAGCGAATAATTACCGTTGGCGCCGCGACTGGCTTCAAGCCCGGAACCGGCCAGCAGAATCGCCAGACCTTGGTCGACGTCGTAACGACCTTTCAAACCGGAAGTGCTGCGCCCCTCGGTCAGCGATGTCGAATAGGACAACAGGATGTGCGCAGTCTGGCCAAAACGCGTCAGCGCCGGTGCGAGTGCGCCAGCGGGGATATCGAAATCTTCTTGCGCTTGCTCGGCAGCGGCCCAGTTCGGCGCGATCAGCAGTGGTGCGGTCACAGTCATGCAAGCGATGCCTTGAACCACGGCGCCGGCCAGTTTCTGTTTGATCGAGAATTGCCAGCCCTGGCGTTTGCGTGCGGTGAGATTCACGAGTTGCTTCCCCATTGAATTGAATGTCTGGGGTTTAAGTCTCGCGAGAATCGAAATCAGACCACCCAAATGCGAATATTTTTCAGTATCAGGCGGTGCGCGGTTTCAACGTCACCCAGTAGCGAGTGAACTGCTGCACTTCGAGCTGCAAAGTGTCGGCGACGGCGAAGATGATTTTCTCGGTGTTGCCGAGGGGGAAGGTGCCGGAAACCCGCAGGTCGGCCAAACGCGGATCGCAGGCCAGATGGCCTTGGCGATAACGGCTCAGGTCTTCGAGGAAGTCGGCCAGACGCTGGCCCTGCGCGACCAGCATGCCCTGACTCCAGGCCGGCGCGGTGAGTGCAATGGTTTGCCTGCTGAAAATCTCCCCGGCGCTGAAACTGATTTGCTCGCCGGCCTTCAACGCGATGGGCTGATGCGGCAGACGGGAAGGGTTGATCACCAACGTGCCCTGATAAACGCTGACCTGGGTGAAACCGGCGCGCTGTCTGACGCTGAAGCGCGCCAGTGCGGATTCCAGTCGACCCTGAGCGGTGTCCACCGACAACAATCGGCCATCGGCGCGGGTGACCAGCAGCTCGCCGCGCAGCAACTTGATGCGCCGCAATTCCCGTTCAAAAACCACGTTGATTGCGCTGTCGGTGTTGAGCTGGATTTGCGTGTTATCGGCCAGCGTAAAGCTCTTTTGCTCGCCAACCTGGCTGTAGTAATCCGCGCGCCAGTCTTGCACCAACGCCGTGTCTTTCATGGCCCAGGCACCGGCACCGGCCGCAAACAAAACGCTCAACTGCTTGAGCGCCGAACGCCGTGACAGCGTGGGTCGCAGGGCGGCGTGGGCGAGGGGACGCTGGTCGGGGCTGCGCAGGTCGCGCATGCGTCGAGCGAACACTTCCGCCCGTTGCCAGGCGTGCTCGTGCACCGGGTGCGCCTGACGCCAGCGCATCCACGCCGCGAGCGTCGCTTCGCTGACCTCGGGCTCCTGCAACTCAAGGTGCCAGTGCATGGCCTGCTCGGCGACGTCGCCGGAAATCGCCAAAGTGTCTTCGCGGTTCATGGCAGGTCGAGGCTATCGTCGAGCATGATGCACATCGCCCCGGCCTTGATGATGTAGCGCTTGACCGTGGTGATCGAAACGTCGAGCCGCGCGGCGATCTCACCGTGGCTCAAACCGTCCATTTGCGACAATAGAAACGCCTCGCGCACCGGGCGCTCAAGACCTTCGAGCGCAGCGTCGAGGGCGATCAGGGTTTCCAGCAGAATGGCCTGCGTTTCCAGGCTCGGCGCGACCTGTTCAGGCATTGCTGCCAGTGCTTCAAGGTAAGCGCGCTCGAGTTTTTGTCGGCGGTAGTGATTGCACAGAACACTCTGCGCCACCTTCGCCAGAAACGTGCGCGGGGCGTGTAGTTCCGGCACTTGTTCCTTGGCCAATAGGCGCATGAACGTGTCCTGCGCCAGATCCGCCGCACTCTGCGAGCAATTGAGCCGACGCCGTAGCCAGTTCTGTAACCAACCGTGCTGCTGGCGATAGAGCACAGCGACATCGCAGAAACTGGTTTGAGGAGATGGAAGCATCGTAGGAGGGCGCCGGATAAGGATGGTACAAATGATAATCCTTATCATATATATCGGCTGGGTGTGGCGGCAAGAAGTGTGCGTAGGAATTTTCGCAGCAGGGGTTGGCGCAAAGAGGCTAACGTCGCTGAGGTGTCAGCGACGACGTCACTATCGATGGTGGGTTCTAGAGGCTGTCCGGATCGCCAAAGAACATCTGAATTCGCGACCGCAACCAGCGCTCCCCCGGATCATTATCCTGCGACCCACGCCAAGCCATGTGCAGCTCAAACGTGCGCGTCGGCAACGGCGGATCTTCCGCACGAACCCCGCCAGCCGCCGTCAGCGCTTCCGCCGTGTAATCCGGCACGGTCGCGACGATGTCAGTGCCCGCGAGCAACGTGCTCAACCCGTTGAACTGCGGCACGGCCAGCACCACATGCCGTTTGCGGCCAAGCTTTTCCAGTTCTTCATCAATAAAGCCACTGAGGTCGCCGGCAAACGACACCAGCGCATGCGGGCGCGCGCAGTAATCATCCAGACTCAACGGCCCCGGCACGGTATCGGCGCGCAGCAGTTTAGGCGCACTGCGACGTAGAACCTTGCGTTTGGCGTTGGCCGGCAGGTCGGTGGTGTAGCTGACGCCAATGGATATCTCGCCGGAAGCCAACAGGCCCGGCATCAATATGTAGTTGACGCGACGAATCACCAAGACGATGCCGGGTGCTTCAGCGCGCAGGCGTTTAAGCAGCATCGGCAGCAGGGCGAACTCGACGTCATCGGATAAACCGATGCGGAACACCGAGGTGCTGGTCGCCGGATCGAATTCTGCCGCGCGGCTGACGGCCGTGGAAATCGAATCGAGGGCCGGCGAGAGCAGGGCGAAGATTTCCACCGCGCGGGCAGACGGCTCCATGCTGCGCCCGGTGCGTACAAATAACGGGTCATCGAACAGGCTACGCAGGCGCGAGAGCGCCGCACTGATCGCCGGTTGACCGAGAAAGAGCTTTTCTGCCGCCCGGGTCACGCTGCGTTCGTGCATCAATGTTTCGAATACGATCAACAGGTTCAGGTCGACACGACGCAGGTCATTACGATTCATCTGGAGTCCTGGCAGAGTCATCAAGCTTGACGAGAGCGGCCATATGAGAACAATGGCCAGCATGAATCTTACGGGGAAAGGCTGGTACTCTGCACCGGTAAATTCAGCTTTACCGAGCCGGTGGCAGTGATTTTTTGCTGGATTGTGCCAATGCCGCCCATACTGCGGAATCAATGACAGGCATGTCGACTATTAATAGCCACTGATAGTCTTGGGTTAAAAGCCCAGATAGAGTTCATGGCATTAGAGGTTACTTTGACGAGGTTTGCGATGTCCCGCACGATCCGTTTTCACAAGTTTGGTCCCGCCGAGGTGCTCAAATGCGAAGAGCATGCGGCCGCTCAGCCAGGTCCTGGCGAAGTGCAGGTACGTGTCGAAGCGATCGGCATCAGCTGGTATGACACGCTCTGGCGTCAGAACCTTGCCTCGTCTCAGGCACGTTTGCCTGCAGGCCTCGGTCACGAGATGGCCGGTGTGGTCACCGCCGTCGGTGACGGTGTCGATGACTTGTCGGTAGGCGACAAAGTTGCCAGTTTTCCGGCCGAGAGCGCCAACGATTACCCGGTTTACGGCGAGCAGATCTTGCTGCCGCGTACCGCGCTGACCCGTTATCCAGACGTCCTCAGCCCGATCGAAGCCAGCGTGCATTACACGCCGCTGCTGATTGCCTATTTTGCCTACGCCGATCTGGCGCGGGTCAAACCGGGGCAATTCGCCTTGGTCACTGACGCCAGCCACTGCGCCGGGCCGTCCTTTGTACAACTGGGCAAAGCCTTGGGTGTACGCGTGATTGCCGCGACCAAAACCGCGGAAGAGCGTGAATACCTGCTGTCGCTGGGTGCCGAGAAAGTCATCGTCACCGAGGAAGAAGATCTGCTGATGCGGATCAACAAGATCACCGACAACCGCGGCGTTGACGTAGTGTTCGATGGCCTGGGTGGCCCGCAGATGTCGTTGCTCGGTGACGTTCTCGCCCCGCGTGGCAGCCTGGTGTTGTACGGTCTGCAAGGTGGCAACCAGACGCCATTCCCGGCGTGTGCAGCGTTCCAGAAGAACATTCAATTCTTTGTGCACTGCATCGGCAACTTCACTGGCAAACCGGAGCTGGGCATCACGCAGGATTCCGTGGCGCTGCAACGTGCCTTGCGTGACATCAACCAGCTGACCGCTGATCGTGTGCTGCTGCCGCTCAAGACTCGGGTGTTCCCGTTCGATGAGTTTGTCGAAGCACACCGCTACATGGATGAATGCCCGTGTCGCGAACGGGTCGCCCTGCAGGTCGAACCGGCCTGACACTGCTGAACAGAGTCCGTGGCCCCACGGACTCTTTGCGTTTATCCCCCAAAAAGAGACTGCCTGCGCGTGATGCGTGTAGGGCCATTCAGCAACTGAACTGGTTTTTGCTCTCGATCTGTATCTTCTAATCGCTATATAAGCCCTGATAATTGAATGATTACTTTCATCTCAAGGAATGAGCCATGGCTGTGCATTCTATTTACCCTGTGCAATATCAAACGGCTACTTCTGCTGGTCGTGTCAATTTCTGTTTAATTGTTGTAGGGCTATTCCGAAGTTGCGTCCTTTTTTCTTGTACTCAATTGTCGTGGGCTGTTGTGGGAAGTTTCCTAGGAATATTTTCCACAAAAAAATACCGTTATTTAACAATCGGTTGAAGCCCGTGGTGTGGGCGTTGGTGGGGTCTTAACTGTTCAAGTGTTTCAAATAACTACGATTGCGTAAGTGTTAGCATTTGAGCGTCTATTACTTATTGATGAATTGTTGTGCGACCGAGCATTCAGTCTGCGCAGCATGAAACTATTGATACCGGGTAAATACCGATGAGCACGATCCATGATCAGGCAATGAATTATGTCTACCAGCAAGTCCTGCAGCGTTTGCTGAGCTTCTTCTCACGCGCAGAACGTACGGCGTTGCAGCTATTGATGCAGCGACTGCTGGTGGCCGCTGGCGGCATGGAAAACATCGGTCATTTCAAGGTGCTGGTCGTCCAGTCGGGCTCCCGGGACAGCTGTTACACGCTGGCCCTGCTGCGGGCCGCGCAGTTGAGCCTGGCCAGTCGTTCACCGGCGACATTCCAGTTGCGCGTGGCCAACCTGCGCTGGAACGGCACAAGTCCTTTCGCCTTGCAGAACATGCACCGCAGCTACAGCGCACTGTTTCTGTATGACGACCCTCGGGTTGAACTGTTGATGGTGGATCATCGCGAGGTGCTGCCATTCGATTATCAGACGCCCGCCAGCGAGGACAGTCGTGAAGCCAATCGCGTCAATCTGTTGATGGCCGGCCATCGCCGCACATGGGATGAGCCCCTTGAGCTGTGGGACGACGCCTACTTGGCTACGGCGGAGTTCTACAGCCAGATCGCCCGCTGGAACAATGGCGTCGATGCGATGATTGGTGCTGAAACACCGCGCCGACAACAGCAGTTTCTCGAGGGGCTGAATCGCGCTGCGCTCAAGGCCGAAATCGGTGGTTTGCCTGCTGGGCACGGTGGTTTTGATGCTTTGTTCCCGTTGCTCGACGGTCTTGGCCCAGATTTCTACCGCCATTTTCATGCAGACGGTGAGCACCTGCCATGGCGCCCGGAGGGCAAGTTTGAGGCCTGTCGCCGCACCAGTTTTATCGCTATCAACGACATGATTGTCGGAAAACTTGAAGAGCGCTGGCCTTTGCTCAGTGATTTTCTCGGGTTCCAGGCCGACGATCTTGCGCTGTATCACAGCGACAACGACTACGTTGAGCCACTGCTTGCCGCGCATCTTCAAGGTTTGCAGGCGTGCGTGATCGAGGGGCGGACGTACGAGGCCGGCATCAGCGAATATTTGCAGGAAAGCTTGTTGACGATGCGCCTCAAACAGGTGCCAGAACCGGTTTGCGAGCAGTTGCTGGCCAATTTCGGCAACTTGCTCGACCTCGAGCAGCGGCGCATTCAAGCGGCCAATCACCTGCAAGCGGCGTTCGCAATCAGTGAAACCCAACTCACGTGCCTGTTGTTTGCGCCGTTCATCGATCACGGCGCCGGGCTCGAGCGGTTTCTGCGCAAGTGCCACCCCGGCATGCTGGTGGCATTGCCTGACCTGCACCGCGCCATGCAGGGCTCGAGTGCGCCGGAGCAGGTCATGAAGTGGATGACCGACGTCAGCGGATTGCCGGTCAAACTGATCAGCCGTTTGTACGCTATGGGGCCGATTCACATGCCGCAATCGACTGAAGCATCAGGCTCTCGCGCCGATGCCAGCGAGGCAGATGTCGTTGCGGGTGACCGGTCGGCGGAAGGTTGAACTTGAGCCTTTTGGCACATATTGCGCCAATGCCTATGGATGAGGGCTCATGAAGGTCTTGCGTGAAAACGATTTTGCTTACCAAGCGGTTTACCGCTACCTGACGTCGGTGATTAACGAGTCCGACGCCGCTGGCGCCATGCGATTGCCGTCATTGCGCCAATTGGCCGATCGCTTGAAGGTGTCGATCTCGACCATTCAATACGCGTATTCGTTGTTGGAGAAGGAAGGGCGGGTTTACTCGATAGCCAAGTCCGGTTATTACGCAAAAGCCCGCTCGCTCCTGGTGCCGCCGGCCAATGGCAGCGATCTGCTAGAGGCTGTCTATGTCAACGCCCGGCGCCCGGGCATGTGCGTGTTGAGCACCGACGATCCGGCGTCACTGCAGCCGCTGGACAGTCCTTTGCTGATGCTGGAAAGGGAGTTGCTGCGGCAATACCCGCGCCAGCCACAATTGTTGCTGCAACCCTGTGGTGAACTGGAATTGCGCACGGTTCTGGCGGCGCGCTACACCACTTCATCGACTCATTGCTGGCACGCCGATGACGTCTACATCGGCGCTGATCTACGCGCCGTGCTGGAAATACTCATCGCCGTGCTGGAATTGCGCCAGGCCACGGTTCTGGTCGAGTCACCCTGTGACTGGGTGATCCTGCGTCTGTTCGAGGCGGCCGAGGTACGCGTCATCGAGTTGCCGTTGCAGATCGATGGCGCACTGGATCCTCAATGGCTGGCGTCGTTGCTCAAGACTGAACCTGTGCGACTGATTTTATTGTCTTCGGCATTGAATCTGCCGCATGGCAGCGCCGCGCCGACGGCCAATCGGCAATTGATTGCAAAATTACTCGCGGAGCAGGGCACTTGGGTGCTGGAAAATGACTGTTGCAGTGAGCTGGCAGACGAGCACGATGGCCAGCGGTTACGCGACTGGCTGGATCCCGAGCGTTTGCTGGTGTTTTCCGCTTTCGACAAGATCATCGGCACCGAAGCCCCTTACGGTTTCGTCCTGTCACGTCAGTGGCGAAGCGAATTGCAGCGGCATTTTCTGCTGCGCTCGTTCCGCTTGTCGGTCACTCGGCAAAAAGCCATCGCGCGTTTATATGCGAGTGGGCGCATCGATCAGCATTTGCTGGTGTTGCGGCGGTTACTCAAGGAACGCCGAACCCACCTGATTCAGCTGTTGCGCGAGCGTTTGGGCGATGCCTTGCAGATAGTCGAGCCACAGGGCGGGGCGACGGTGTGGGTTCGGTCGCTGCGGACGGTGAACATGAGCGACGTGTTTCATGACTTGCTCAGGCAACAGGTCGTGATTGCCCCCGGCGAGTTGTTCAGCCTGCATCGACAGCACGCGCAGCACTTGCGCTTGAGCGCGATCAGTCACAGCGATCATGATCTGGCCAGCGTGGTCGGGCTTGTCGGTGACGCCTTGCGCCTTGCGCCTGTCGAGTGACGTTAGAAAACTTCTGCGATGTGCCGGATACATCCCATCGCACTGTGGTCAAACTGCCAGTAAACTGCGCTGTATTTCCTGAACCACTCGATCTCAGAGGTTTTGCATGACACTCAGTCCTTTTGCGGGCAAACCGGCACCGGCAGAATTGTTGGTCGATATCCCGCGACTGGTAACGGCCTATTACACCGGCCAGCCTGATGCATCGATTTCGACCCAGCGCGTGGCGTTCGGCACGTCCGGACACCGGGGCAGTTCCTTTGATTTGAGTTTCAATGAATGGCACGTTCTGGCCATCAGCCAGGCAATCTGCCTGTACCGCGAAGCCCAGGGCATCACCGGCCCGCTGTTTGTCGGCATCGACACTCACGCATTGTCGACCCCGGCCGGGGCGAGCGCGCTGGAAGTTCTAGCTGCCAACGGCGTGACCGTCATGATCGCCGAAGGTGATGAATACACACCAACGCCGGCGATCTCCCACGCGATTCTTTGCTACAACCGTGGCCGTACCACTGGCCTGGCGGACGGCGTGGTTATTACGCCGTCGCACAACCCACCACAAAGCGGCGGCTACAAATACAACCCAACCAACGGCGGCCCGGCCGATACCCACATCACCAAGTGGATCGAAGCCAAGGCCAACGAGTTGCTGGCGAACAAACTGGCGGGCGTGAAGCGCATCAGCTACGAGCAAGCGCTCAAGGCCAGCACCACGCACCGCCATGATTACCTCAACACCTACGTCGCCGACCTGATCAACGTGATCGACTTCGACGCCATTCGTGACGCCAAACTGCGTCTGGGCGTGGATCCGTTGGGCGGAGCAGGGGTGCGCTATTGGTCGGCGATTGCCGAGCACTATCGTCTGGATCTGGAAGTGGTCAACAAAGAAGTTGATGCGACCTTCCGTTTCATGACCGTCGACTGGGATGGTCAGATTCGCATGGACCCATCGTCCAGTCATGCGATGCAAGGTCTGATCGGTCTGAAAGAGCGTTTCGACGTGGCTTTCGCCTGCGATCCGGATCATGACCGCCACGGCATCGTCACGCCGTCCGGTGGTTTGCTGGCGCCGAACAATTACCTCGCCGTGTCCATCGATTACCTGTTCCAGAACCGTCCGCAATGGCGCGCCGATGCTGGCGTGGGTAAAACCGTGGTCAGCAGTGGCTTGATCGATCGCGTGGCCAAGCGTCTGGGGCGTCGCCTGTATGAAGTGCCGGTCGGTTTTAAATGGTTCGCCGACGGTCTGTTCGACGGCTCGCTGGGTTTTGGCGGTGAAGAGAGCGCCGGTGCATCGTTCCTGCGTAAGGATGGCGGCGTTTGGAGCACTGATAAGGACGGTCTGATCCCGGCCCTGTTGGCAGCGGAAATGACTGCTCGTACCGGTCGCGACCCGAGTCAGGCTTACCGTGCATTGACCGATGAACTGGGCGAACCGTTTTCCGTGCGCGTAGACGCCAAGGCGAATCCGGAACAAAAGGCTTTGCTGAGCAAGTTGTCGCCGACGCAAGTGACCTCGACTGAACTGGCCGGCGAGAAGATTCAGAGCATTCTGAGTCATGCGCCGGGCAATGATCAGGCGATCGGTGGTTTGAAAGTGATGACCGAGAACGGCTGGTTCGCGGCGCGTCCGTCGGGCACTGAGGACATCTACAAGATCTACGCTGAAAGCTTTATTGGCGACGATCACCTCAAGCAACTGGTGGCAGAGGCGCAGACGTTGGTGGATGGGGCGATTTCCACTAAGTAACCTGGGCCTGCACACTTTGTAGGTGATGCATCTGTGGTGAAGGGATAAATCCCCTCACCACAAAGACACTCAGCCACAGGGCCGTATGTCAGATGCAAAAAAGGGGTGACCAAAATGGTCACCCCTTTTTCATGCCTGCCACTTAAGCCAGATCAACCAGCACAATCTCGCTGTCTTCAATCGCCGTCACCGTCAACACTCGCTCTTGCGCAACCGCCACACCGTCGCGTGCTTGAGCCCGCAAACCATTGACATCAATCACGCCAGTCGCGGGCACCAGATACGCCCGGCGGCCTTCATCCAGTCGATACTCCGCCGTTTCCCCAGCCTTGATATTCGCTGCTACCAAACGCGCATCGGCGCGAATCCGCAGGCTCTGATCATCGCCGTCCTTACCGCTCGCCAGCGTCACAAAACCTTCGCGCTGACCTTTCGGGAACGGCTTGGCACCCCACGACGGCGGTGCGCCAGTCTCGGTCGGCAAAATCCAGATCTGAAAGATCTTGGTGTCACGCGCCTCCAGGTTGTACTCGCTGTGCGCAATACCGGTGCCAGCGCTCATGACCTGCACGTCGCCAGCCTCGGTGCGGCCCTTGTTGCCCAGATTGTCCTGGTGGGTAATTGCACCTTCACGCACATAGGTGATGATTTCCATGTCGCGATGCGGGTGCTGCGGGAAGCCTGTGCCAGCGGCGATCACGTCGTCGTTCCACACCCGCAGGTTGCCCCAGTTCATGCGTTGCGGATCGTAGTATTCGGCGAACGAAAAATGGTGATGGGCATCCAACCAGCCGTGATGGGCGCCGCCCAGCGAGCTGAAGGGTCTGAGTTCGAGCATGATCGTCTCCTGAAAACGAGGTTTATGACGGCCATCATCCATCAGCCAAACATCGATAAAAAGCGTAAAAACTGCGGCATTACCATCGAATCAGTCGATAGAAAACAGCGTAAAAATGATTAAGCACAACCTTCAATTCATCGCCTAAACCAATGACCTGCAAGCATTTCGCTAGAACTCGACGGCAAATGCAGACACCATAGAGCCAACAGCCTCACACCCTGGAGTCGTCAGCGTGGCGCAACACACCCCCGATCTACCTCCCGAACTTCGTCCTCTGGCCGAGATGCCTTGGTTCAAGCGTTTGGCCGCGCGTTTCTTCGGCCACGGCCTGACCCGTTTACGCGCTCAACACCGCGCGTCGTGGCTGCATGGCCAGGCCGATGGCTTTCGCAGCGGGCACACCGCTGGCGTCGAATACGGTTTTAACGAAGGCAAGCTTGAAGGGTTGGAGGAAGGCCGTCAGGTTCTGCTGATTCGCGACAGCCGCAACACCGAGCATCGACCGCCGAGCATCGACAACCACTTGTTCGATGATTGGCGTTTGCCACTGACCGCCGAACTGAAGAAACGCATCAAAGCCGATGTCGCTCGGTTGCTTCCCGAAAAGGCGCAACCGAGTGCCGCGCAATGGAAAATGATTTTCAGCGAGACGCCGTCCACTTCGGTGGTTGCCGGCGCCGGGGCAGGCAAGTCGACCACGCTGGTGCTGCGCATTCTGCTGCTCACGCACTATCTGGGTTTTGAGCTGGATTCGATGACCGTGGTGACCTTCACCCGTGAGTCGCGCAAAGACTTCATCAATAAGCTGATGGAAATGTTCGCGCTCTGGGGTCAGGCCTTGAGCCCGAAACAGGCGCGCGAACTGGTGCGCACCTTTCACTCGCGCATTTTGCCGATGGTGCGCAGCCTGCCGGGGTTCGAACGCCTGCAAGCCTTCGAAAACCTCAGCAATCGCCCGCAGGGCAGCGATGAAGAGGTCGACAGCAACCCTTTCGACCTGCGCATCAACGACGCCCAGCGTCAGCAGCTCAATGCCTGTTATCACCGCCTGTTTACTCGCGATGAACGTTTCCGCGAATTGATACAGCCGCTGTCTCGCGCGGCGTTGCAGCTTAAAGAGCTGGAACGCGATCACCCGGACGTGCAGAAACGCGTGGCGGTAACCGAGCTGGCCGCCAAGCGCGACGAAGAACTCTGCGACGCCATCGAGGATCTATGGTTTCGCGCGGGCGCCTGGCCGATCAAAGGCATCGAACCGAACCGCCAGACCTTCGACATCAATGGCGCGAAATTCCATGCCCATGGCTACATTCCAAGCCTCGACGCGTGGGTGGTGCTGGGCTTTGATCCGCGCGAAAACGCCCAGATCTGTCGGCCAAACGCCAAACTCTCTATCCGCGCAGAATGGGCGGTTAAGCGCACCCTGTTTCAAGCTTTCTGTCGTAAGCCATTGATATGGATAGATTCCTACGAATCATCGAGACGCGTATTGGCCACGTTGGCCGGTGATGCCAGCGCGGGTCCGGGCTTTGATTACAAGGTTAAAGGCGAACTCGCTTCCGCGCCGCTACTTGATTGTTTCGTCGCCGCCGCCGGCTTTATCGAGAACCTGGGACTGGACGTGCCGGACGCCGTAGGCCGCATGAGTTTCGCCAAGGAAGACCCGGATCGGTTGTTTTTCGAGGCATTGAGCCTGTTCTGGCGTGCGCTGGAAGATCATCTGCTGGATCAGAAACCGCCGGTGATGACCTACAACCGCATGTTTGCGCTGTTCAGCGAACACTCGCCGGAGAACCTCAAGTTGCTCAGCGATGAGCTGCTGCGACCAATGTCGCACCTGATGATCGACGAGTTTCAGGACGTCTCGCCGCAGATCGTCTCGTGGATTCGCGCGAGCCTCACGGAGATTCGCAGCCGAGGCCCGGCCATGCACGTCGGACGCGGCGCGCAGCGCTCGTCGTTGCTGTGTGTGGGTGATGATTGGCAGTCGATCTATGGCTGGCGAGGCAGTTCGCCGAGTTATTTCATGGAGTTCAACAAGGAATTCCCGTCGCCGAGCACCACGCGGGTCATGCTCAGCGACAACTATCGCAGCCACCAGCACATCATCGACGCCGCCGAGCACATCGTTCGCGCAGCGCCGGCGATCCCCGGCAAGAAAGCCAAGTCCAGCGGCGAGCCCAAACCACTACAACCGGTTAATGTGCTGGAGCGAGATGACCAAGGTCTTGGTCAGCGCCTCGCCGAACACTACCGTCAGGGCGATTCGATCTTGATGCTCTATCGAAAAAGCAGCGATAAGTTATTGATAGAGCAGCATATTCAGTCTGTGGTTAATGTGGATTCGAGCTTGCCATACGAAGCTCGGCGCCTGAAACAACTGACCTATCACAGCGCCAAAGGCTTGCAAGCTGATGCGGTATTTTTGCTCGGCGATTGTCAGCACCTGACCAGCTCGCCGTACAAAAATCAGGTTTACCGCATGGCCGGGCTAGGCAAAAGTGGCGACAGCGAGCCCTACGACAGCGCGCAAAAAGACGAAATCCTGCGCCTGGCTTATGTCGGCATCACCCGCGCCGTCAGCCATTGCTATTGGTACGTCGAACCACAGGAAAGCCAAGCGGTGAACATGCCGCGAGCGTCCGAGCGGGTGGCCAAAGGCAAGGCGTTCTTTGTCGATCACCGCGCAGAAAGCCAGACCGCCTGAAACCTTCGCCCACAAAAAAGCCCGCTTAACGGCGGGCTTTTCTTTGTCAATCAAAAGCTTATGCATAACTCCTGAGAGATTCAGGCGGTATGAAAGCTTCCAGCTCATCCTCCACCGCTTCAATCATCCGCTCGACATCCGCCGCATTCATCACCGTTGCACACGGGATGCCGGCGATGGCGATCAGGGTTTCGCCGCTGGCGCGATCAAACAGACGCGCGACCATGCTGCCCGGCGCGTCCATCGTGGCCTCGAAACCCATGGGATGAAAATGCCAGCGCATCAGCTGGCAAGCGTTGGGGAACGTGACTTTGCTTGACCCTTTATTCATGTTGTTGCCCGCCTTCATCATCGAGCGTTTCCTTTTGCTCATGGTAGGTGGGAAGAGCCTTCATTGGCTCAACCAGTGTCAGGACTTAAAAGTAGCATCCGGATGTGAATTTTCTGTGAGATTTTTCAGTTCATTTGGCGATTGCGACCGGTTTTTTGATGTGCGTCACGCCAAATGCACTTATCGCCAAATGGCCACTATCGATTGGCCATTGCTGCCCGAGGCGAAGTTGGGCAAGCTCGGTTCTTTTTCGCCGAGCCTTTTATGCACGCCGATGACGACGGCCCACAACAGACCGAGGCCACGGCCGCCACGGTCATGCGCTATCACCTGAGCTGGAAACACCGCAATCTGGACGCCGTCATGGCGCTGTATCACCCGGACATCGAATACAACGACTTCTTTCAGAATCGCGTGCTCGGCCTCGACGACCTGCGCGAGTACGTGCGTGTCAGCATGCCGCGAGAATCCGACGAAGCGCTCGAGCATTGCGACCGCATTCGCGTCGACGGCAACACCGCGTTCATTCAATACGAAGTGACGTTGCGCGGCGGCGACGGTTTGGTGTCGTTCCGCTCCAGTGAAGCGATCACGGTCAAGGACGGACTGATCTGGCGCGTCAACGAATACGCCTCACTGGTGCGTGCGCAGGCAGGCGGGACTTCGGCGTCGAATCAGCGCCCGGCGGTCAGTCGTCTGGGCTTGTCGCCACGGCAACTGAGCTTTATGGCCGAAGATCTGCAGCAATACTTCGAAAAACAGCAACCGTATCTCGATCCCGCACTCGACCTGCAGCGAGTGGCGAAGGAGTGCGGGTACAGCCGCAATCAGATTTCTTACCTGCTCAATCAGGTGCTGGGGCAAAGCTTTTATCGCTACGTAAACCAGGCGCGGTTGCAGCATTTGTTGCGCTCGCTGGATGGCGCCACGCCCCCCGTGCGCATTGATGAGCTGGCCTTCGCCGCCGGCTTCAACTCGGTGTCGGCGTTCTACAGCTGTTTCCGTCAGCACACCGGCCAGTCTCCGAAGGCCTACGTCAAACAAATTTCTTTGCGGACACGCGCGCAAGACAACGCTTAAGCCCACGCACTAGGATCGACGCCATCGAAGGTTTTCAGTGGCGGAGTCTTGCATGCCGGCGTGGCGCACTATCAGTTTGTGGATGGATCAACTCGACGAGCCGCTGACCGCGCGGCCCGAGCTGACGCAGGATCTCGACGTCGATGTGGCGATCATCGGCGCCGGTTACACCGGGCTGTGGACGGCGTACTACTTGAAGAAACACGCTCCCGGCCTGGACATCGCCATCGTCGAAGCGCAAACCGCCGGTTTTGGCGCATCGGGTCGCAACGGCGGTTGGTTGATGGGCAATCTGCTCGGTGAAGATCGCTTGCTCGCCGGACTGTCACCTGAACAGCGCCGCGCCTCGTTTGATCTGCTGCACAGCATTCCCGATGAAGTTGAAGTCGTCCTCGAACGCGAAGGCATCGACTGCGATTATCGCAAGGGCGGCGTGTTGTATTGCGCTGCACGTTACCCGGAGCAGGAAGCCACGCTGCGTGAATACTTGGCGAAACTGCACGCGCAAGGCCTGAACGACAACGACTACCGCTGGCTCAGCCCCGAGCAATTGGCGCAGCAGATTCGCGTGGCCAAGCCTTACGGCGGTATTTACGCGCCGCACGTGGCGACCATTCACCCGGCGAAACTGGTGCGTGGTCTCGCGCGGACCGTGCAAAGCATGGGTGTGAAGATCTACGAAAACAGTCCGGTCACGCATTGGCAGTCCGGCAGCTTGCGCACCGCCAAGGCCAGCGTGCGCAGTCGCTGGATCGTCCCGGCCGTTGAAGGTTATTCGGTGACCTTGCCGCCGCTCGGCCGTTATCAATTGCCGGTGCAAAGCCTGATTGTCGCCACCGAACCGTTGTCCGCCGCCACTTGGGATGAGATTGGCCTCAATCGCGGCCAGGCTTTCAGCGAATTCAGCCGTCAGGTCACTTACGGCCAGCGCAGTGCCGACAACCGCCTGATCTTCGGTGCCCGTGGCGGTTATCAGTTCGCCGGCAAGCTGCGCCACAACTTCGATCTGACCCGCGATGAGGTCGAACTGCGCCGTTATCTGTTCGGCGAACTGTTCCCGCAACTGAAAAACGTGCAAATCACTCACGCCTGGGGCGGCAACCTCGGCATGTCGCGACACTTCAAGCCGCACATGCTCTGCGATCGCGCCAATGGCATCGCGCTGTCCGGCGGTTATGGCGGGGAGGGCGTCGGTGCGAGCAACCTCGGCGGCCGCACCCTGGCGGATCTGATTCTTGAACGCGACAGCGAACTGGTGCATCAGCCGTGGGTACTGCCGGACGGCGGCATTCATGCGCTGCGTGCCTGGGAACCTGAGCCGTGCCGCTGGCTCGGTTACAACGCGATCATCAAAAGTTTCGTCCATGAAGACCAGACCCTGGCCAATCCAGCGACCGCGCCATGGCGGCGCAAACTCGCCAGCCAAGTGGCCGGTTTCATGGAAGGTTTCATGCACTAAACGTCGATTGATTTTAAGAACGCCCAAAAGACAGGTCAGACCATGAGCATTACCCAGTTCAAAAACACCGCGACATTGCAGCTCGACGAATCCAACCCGGTGGCCGTTCCTCTCGGCGAACCGATCGCCATCGCCTCAACCACCAGCGTCGAGCGCGACGACGGCGTCGAAACCGGCGTCTGGGAATGCACCCCGGGCCGCTGGCGCCGGCAGATCACCGCGCAGGAGTTCTGCCATTTCATCTCCGGGCGTTGCACGTTCACCCCGGACGGTGGCGGCGAAACCCTGCACATACAAGGTGGCGACGCACTGATGTTGCCGGCCAACACGCTCGGTATCTGGGACATCGAAGAGACCGTGCGCAAGACCTATGTACTGATTTTCTGATCGTTTGATCCCTTTGATTGCCTGCCAACAAAAAAACCTACACAGGAATCGACCCATGATCCGCAAGACCCTCGCTCTGGCACCGCTGATGCTGGCCGTTTCCCTCGCTCAGGCGGCGGACACGGTCAAGGTGTACAACTGGTCCGACTACATCGCGCCAGACACCACCAAGAATTTCCAAAAAGAAACCGGCGTTGGCGTCACCTATGACGTCTACGACAGCAATGAAACCCTCGACGGCAAGTTGATGACCGGCAAATCCGGCTACGACGTGGTGTTTCCGTCTAACCACTTCATGGCGCGGCAGATTCAGGGCGGGGCGCTGAAGAAACTCGACAAGAGCCAGTTGCCGAACTGGAAAAACCTCAACCCGGTGCTGCTCAAGGCGTTGCAGGTCAACGACCCGAACAACGAACACGGCTACCCGTATTTGTGGGGCAGCACCGGCATCGGCTACAACATCGCCAAGGTCAAAGCCGTGCTGGGCGACGATGCACCGGTGGATTCCTGGGATCTGATCTTCAAACCCGAGAACATGGAAAAACTGCAGAAGTGCGGCGTGGCCATCCTCGACAACGGCCCGGAATTGCTCCCGGCAGCGCTCAATTATTTGGGCTTGCCGCACCACAGCAAAAATCCCGAAGACTACAAAAAGGCTGAAGCACTGCTGATGAAAGTGCGGCCGTACGTCAGCTACTTCCATTCCTCGAAATACACCAGCGACCTGGCCAACGGCGATATCTGCGTGGCAGTCGGTTTCTCTGGCGACATTCTGCAAGCGGAAAACCGCGCCAAGGAAGCCAAGAACGGTGTCGACATCGGTTACAACATTCCCAAGGAAGGCGCGGCGATCTGGTTCGACATGGTCGCCATGCCGGTCGATGCACCGGACGAGAAGGCCGGTTACGCGTTCATGAACTACTTGCTGCGCCCGGACGTCATGGCCGGCATCAGTAATTACGTGCACTACGCCAACGGCAACGAACAGGCGGACAGCCTGATCGACCCGGCGATCAAAAACGACACCAAGGTGTATCCGAGCCCGGAGATGATGGGCAAGTTGTTCGCACTGGAGGCGATGCCGCTGAATATCGACCGGATTCGTACGCGGGTCTGGAACAAGATTCGCACGGGTAGCTGATTCCAGACGTGCACAACCGCCTGTAGGAGCTGTCGAGTGAAACGAGGCTGCGATCTTTTGATTTTGTTGTTAAAGACAAGATCAACAGATCGCAGCCTCGTTTCACTCGTCAGCTCCTACAATTAAATCGTCGACAGTTTCGTTGATATCAATACACTGGCACTGCGCTGTTAAAGTGCGAAAAAGTGAGACGCAGCTAACAAAACACAACTTACCGATATTTAATAATTAAATATAAAATCGTCAGACAATTAGGCGAAAGCCCGCAACTTTAAACATTCTTTAGACCTCGCGCGCTTTGTTTACGGCAGTTTTCAGAAACACTCAGATTTCATTCCAAAAAAATCCTTTACGGCAGATTTCAAATTGTGTCAGTTTTCTTTCGCCCTCAATGGGGCGAGTGATAGGACGATCTCGCCAGGGATCGCCGCTATCGGACAAAAACTGTTCCATTGCTAAACAAGGAAGTGTGTTTATGTCGAAAGTTAAAACCAATGCTATTGGTGCTGCCGAACAGGCTTTCCAGCCGGTTGGTGCCGTTCAGCCACTGGCAGCTGCCAGTTCGGCCTGGAATCAGATCAATAGTTTCAGCCATCAATACGATCGTGGCGGCAACCTCACGGTCAATGGCAAACCCTCCTTCTCCGTCGACCAGGCCGCCACCCAGTTGCTGCGCGACGGCGCGGCCTACCAGGACAAGGACGGCAGCGGCAAGATCGAACTCACCTACACGTTCCTGACTTCTGCTTCGTCGAGCACGATGAACAAGCACGGGATCAGCGGGTTCAGCCAGTTCAGCACCCAACAAAAGGCCCAGGCAGCGCTCGCCATGCAATCCTGGGCTGACGTGGCCAACGTGACCTTCACCGAGAAAGCCTCGGGCGGTGACGGCCACATGACCTTCGGTAACTACAGCGGTGGCCAGGATGGTGCGGCAGCGTTCGCCTATCTGCCAGGCACCGGCGCCGGTTACGACGGTACATCGTGGTACCTGATCAACAGCGGCTACACGCAAAACAAGAACCCGGATCTGAACAACTACGGCCGTCAGACCCTGACCCACGAGATCGGCCACAGCCTCGGCCTGGCTCACCCGGGCGACTACAACGCAGGCAATGGCAACCCGACTTACAACGACGCTTCCTACGGGCAAGACACCCGCGGCTACAGCCTCATGAGTTACTGGAGCGAGAGCAACACCAACCAGAACTTCAGCAAGGGCGGCGTGGAAGCTTACGCGTCTGGCCCGCTGATGGACGATATCGCGGCCATCCAGAAACTCTACGGTGCCAACACCAACATCCGTACCGGTGACACCACCTACGGCTTCAACTCCAACGCCGGTCGCGATTTCCTCAGCGCCTCGTCGTCGAGTGACAAGCTGGTGTTCTCGGTGTGGGATGCGGGCGGCAAGGACACCCTGGACTTCTCTGGCTTCACCCAGAACCAGAAGATCAACCTCAATGACGCCTCGTTCTCTGACGTTGGCGGCATGGTCGGTAACGTGTCCATTGCCAAAGGCGCGATCATCGAAAATGCCATTGGCGGTTCGGGCAACGATCTGCTGATCGGCAACAGCGTCGCCAACGAGTTGAAGGGCGGTGCCGGCAACGACATCATCTGGGGCGCCGGTGGTGCCGACAAACTGTGGGGCGGCGCCGGTTCGGACACCTTTGTGTTCGCAGCCAGTTCGGATTCCAAACCGGGTGCGGTGGATCAGATCCTCGATTTTGTCAGCGGTCTCGACAAAATCGACCTGACCGGGATCACCAACGGTGCAGGCCTGCACTTCGTCAGCAGCTTCACCGGCGCGGTGGGCGATGCCGTGCTGACCTCGTCGGGCGGCAACAGCTTGCTGTCGGTGGATTTCTCCGGGCACGGCGTGGCTGACTTCATTGTCAGCACGGTTGGCCAGGCAGCGACCAGCGACATCGTGGCGTGATGTAGCCGGGGAAAGCGGCGTGCGAGCGTCGCTTTCTTTACTTGCATCGAATGATTCAGTGGGCAAGGCTACGTGCCGGAGCGAATATTCCCATGGTCAGTAAGGCTTTTACCTACAAGGCAGTGGCGTGGTTTACGGCATCGCTCTTCATGATTTCTGGAGAAACAAGCATGGCAAGCAGCCTCAGACTCGAAGAACCCTCGGCATTCGCCGGCCATTGGCAAGCAACGTTGTCGGCTCGCGAAGATGCAGCGGATGCGCAAAAGCTCCAGGACAAACCGTCAAACACCTGTGGTGTTGAACTGGCGGCGAACAAAACCCTGAGTTCCACGTGTCTGGGCGCATGGCTGGAAGAAACTCCGGTGGGCTGGTTTCCCGATCCCGATGGCTTATCGATCACCGGCAAAGAAGGTTCAAGGATTCAGTTTTTCAGCAGACAACGTAATGGGCAATATCAGACGACTTTAAAGTCGGGCCTGATCATTACGCTCGAACGTGCGGCGCAACAGCCGTAACTATCAAATTTACGACAGCGTTTTTATACAAAGCGCCACGGGCGGGCTATCAGCAACGCCTCGATGAACAACTGCGCCGTAATATTCGCCGGTAGTTGTTATGAAAGTGTAAGCGGTCACTTAAACAGCACACCTCGATGAAGTGCCGATAATTAATAAAAGTCTCGCCAACGAGTGGCGGGAATATTTTCCAGGAAGAATCAATGAAGATGGCGAAGGCCCCAGCCACCGCTCCCTTATTCAAGGCATTGGCTGACTATAAAAGCATTCTGATCAGCGTTGGCTGCTTTACTGCGCTGATTAACGTACTGATGCTGGTGCCCTCCATCTACATGCTCCAGGTCTATGACCGAGTGCTGTCGTCGCAGAACGAAACCACACTCGCGATGTTGTCGCTGATGGTCGTCGGCTTCTTTGCCTTTATCGGTCTGCTAGAGGTGGTGCGCAGTTTTATCGTGATCCGCATCGGCAGCCAGTTGGAGCGCCGTTTCAACCTGCGTGTCTATCAAGCCGCGTTCGAGCGCAACCTGTTCAAGGGCGAGGGCAACGCCGGGCAGTCGCTGGGCGACTTGACGCACATCCGCCAATTCGTGACCGGGCCTGCGCTGTTCGCGTTTTTCGATGCGCCGTGGTTCCCGGTTTATCTGTTGGTGATTTATCTGTTTAACGTCTGGCTCGGCGTACTCGCCACCGCCGGCGCGCTGCTGTTGATCGCATTGGCCTGCCTCAACGAATACATGACCAAAACGCCGTTGGGCGAAGCGGCCGGTTTCTCGCAGAAATCCAGCCAATTGGCGACCAGCCACCTGCACAACGCTGAAACAATTCAAGCCATGGGCATGCTCGGTGCGCTGCGCAAGCGCTGGTTTGGCGTGCACTCGCGTTTTCTCGGTTTGCAGAATCAGGCCAGCGATACCGGTGCGGTGATCAGCTCGTTGAGCAAAACCCTGCGCCTGTGCCTGCAATCGCTGGTGCTTGGCCTCGGTGCATTGCTGGTGATCAAGGGCGACATGACCGCCGGGATGATGATCGCCGGCTCGATCCTGATGGGCCGCGTGCTGAGCCCGATCGACCAGTTGATCGCCGTGTGGAAACAGTGGAGCGGGGCGAAACTGGCGTACCGTCGTCTCGATGCCTTGTTGCAAGCCTTCCCGCCGAGTGACGACGCCATGGCGTTGCCGGCACCGAAAGGCCAGATCACCTTCGAGCAGGTCAGCGCTGGCCCTCCGGGTCAACGCGCGGCGACGCTGCACATGGTCAATTTCAATCTGGCGGCCGGTGAAGTGTTGGGCGTGCTCGGTGCTTCCGGCTCGGGCAAGTCGACATTGGCCCGCGTATTGGTCGGCGTCTGGCCGACCCTTGGCGGCACGGTGCGGCTGGACGGCGCGGATATTCATCGCTGGAACCGCGACCAGCTAGGCCCTTACATCGGTTACCTGCCGCAGGACATCGAGCTGTTCAGCGGCAGCATCGCCGAAAATATTGCGCGCTTTAGCGAGGCCGATCCGCAGAAAGTGGTGGCCGCCGCGCAACAGGCGGGCGTGCACGAAATGATCCTGCGCCTGCCACAAGGTTACGACACGCAGTTGGGCGAGGACGGCAGCGGTCTGTCTGGCGGTCAGAAACAACGTGTGGCACTGGCGCGGGCGATGTATGGCAACCCGAGCCTGGTGGTGCTGGATGAACCCAATTCCAATCTCGACACCGTCGGTGAAGCCGCGTTGGCCAGCGCCATCGCGCAACTCAAATCCCAAGGCACCACCGTGGTGTTGGTGACGCATCGTTCTTCGGTGCTGGCTCAGGCGGACAAATTGTTGGTGCTCAATGACGGTCGTTTACAGGCCTTCGGCCCAAGTCAGGACGTGCTCAAGGCACTGTCCTGCCAGCAAGAACAACAACGGGAAAAAGCTGCACAGGCACCGGGCGGGCTCAGCATGAGCCGGCAGTATCAGCCCACGACAAGGAATTCGGGTGTATGAGCAGCGCCAGCATGAACACTGAAAACGAAGCGAACATGGAACACGCCTACCTCAACGAGCGTCCGGAACGCGATGCGAAGTTCTTCGCGCGCATGGGCTGGATTCTGGCGATTGTCGGCGCAGGCAGCTTCTTTACCTGGGCGGCGTTGGCGCCGCTGGATCAAGGCATTCCGGTGCAGGGCACGGTGGTCGTCTCGGGCAAACGCAAAGCCGTGCAATCGATGAGCAGCGGCGTGGTCAGCCGGATTCTGGTGCGCGAAGGCGAGATCGTGAAGCAGGGGCAGCCGCTGTTTCGTCTGGATCAGACGCAAGTGGCGGCTGACGTGCAATCGCTGCAAGCGCAGTACCGCATGGCGTGGGCGAGCCTGGCGCGCTGGCAGGCCGAGCGCGACAACCTCAAACAAGTGACCTTTCCGGCTGAACTGAGCAACGATCCGGATCCGCGTCTGGCGCTGGTGCTTGAGGGCCAACGTCAACTGTTCAGCAGCCGCCGCGAAGCGTTCTATCGCGAGCAGGCCGGACTGCGCGCAAGCATCGAAGGCGCCACCGCGCAACTGGGCGGCATGCGTCGCGCACGCACCGACCTCAATGCGCAAGCCGCGTCGCTGCAACAGCAATTGAGCAACCTGCAGCCACTGGCCGACAACGGCTACATTCCGCGCAACCGCTTGATGGAATATCAGCGTCAACTCTCGCAAGTGCAGCAGCAACTGGCCGAGAACACCGGCGAAAGCGGCCGCGTCGAGCAGGGCATCCTCGAATCGCGCCTGAAGCTGCAACAGCACGGCGAGGAATATCAGAAAGAAGTCCGCACACAACTGGCCGACGCTCAGCTCAAAAGTGTGACGCTGTCCGAGCAACTCACCTCTGCCGGTTTCGACCTGCAACACAGCGAAATCATCGCCACCGCCGATGGTGTGGCGGTCAATCTCGGCGTGCACACCGAAGGCGCCGTTGTACGCCAAGGCGAAACCTTGCTGGAAATCGTCCCGCAAGGCACCACGCTGGAAGTGGAAGGGCACTTGCCGATCAACCTGATCGACAAAGTCGGCACGCACTTGCCGGTGGACATCTTGTTTACCGCGTTCAACCAGAGCAAAACCCCGCGTGTACCGGGCGAAGTCAGCCTGATTTCAGCGGATCAGATGGTCGATGAGAAAACCGGCGCGCCGTATTACGTGCTGCGCACCCGGGTCAGCGATCAGGCGATGGAGAAACTCAACGGTCTGGTGATCAAGCCCGGCATGCCAGCAGAGATGTTCGTACGCACTGGCGAACGTTCACTCCTCAACTACCTGTTCAAACCGTTGCTCGACCGGGCCAACTCCGCGTTGACCGAGGAATAAGGATGTTCGGTTGTATGAATAAGCTTTCGATGCTGACGGCAGCGTTCGCGCTGTTGGCCGGCAACAATGCAGTGGCGGCGATGGGGCCGTTCGAGATCTACGAACACGCGTTGCGCAATGATCCGGTGTTCCTCGGCGCGATCAAGGAGCGCGACGCCGGCCTGGAAAACCGTGTGATTGGCCGCGCCGGCCTGTTGCCCCGCGTCGGTTACAACTACAACAAGGGCCGCAACTCGTCGAAAGCCACTTCGCTCGATGAACGCGCGCGCAACCGCACCGATGACCGCAATTACAGCAGTTACGGCTCGACCCTGAGCGTGCAACAACCGTTGCTCGATTACGAAGCCTACGCCGCGTATCGCAAGGGCGTCGCGCAGTCGTTGTTTGCCGATGAAAACTTCCGCGGCAAGAGTCAGGAACTGTTGGTGCGGGTGCTGGATAACTACACCAAAGCTTTGTTCGCCCAGGATCAGATCGACATCGCCCAGGCGAAGAAAAAAGCCTACGAGCAGCAGTTCCAGCAGAACGAACACATGTTCCGCCAAGGCGAAGGCACGCGCACCGACATTCTAGAAGCCGAGTCGCGCTATGAGCTGGCGACCGCCGAAGAGATCGAGGCGCGCAACGAACAGGATGCTGCACTGCGTGAACTCGGTGCGTTGGTGGGTGTTGCGGTGGTGAACATCGATGAGCTGGCGCCGCTGGATCAGAACTTCCAGACCTTCGCGCTGATGCCGGCCAACTACGATACCTGGCACGAAATGGCGATCAGTAATAACCCGAATCTGGCGTCGCAGCGTCAGGCCGTGGAAGTCGCGCGTTATGAAGTGGAACGTAACCGCGCCGGCCATCTACCGAAGGTCAACGCGTACGCCTCAATGCGCCAGAACGAATCGGAAAGCGGCAACACCTACAACCAGCGCTACGAGACCAACACGATTGGTTTTGAGGTGAGCGTGCCGTTGTATGCCGGTGGCGGCGTGTCGGCCTCGACGCGGCAGGCCAGCCGCAGCATGGAACAGGCCGAGTATGAGCTGGATGGCAAAACCCGCGAGACGTTGATCGAGCTGCGCCGGCAGTTCAGTGCGTGCTTGTCGGGGGTGAGCAAATTGCGTGCGTATTCGAAGGCATTGTCCTCGGCGGAAGCGCTGGTGGTGTCGACCAAGCAGAGCATTCTTGGTGGTGAACGCACCAACCTCGACGCGCTGAACGCCGAACAACAACTGTTCACCACCCGCCGCGACCTGGCGCAGGCGCGCTACGACTATCTGATGGCGTGGACGAAATTGCATTACTACGCTGGGACGCTGAACGAACAGGATCTGGCGCGGGTGGATGAGGCTTTTGTGGTCGCGCAACAGCCCTCACCCTAACCCTCTCCCAGAGGGAGAGGGGACTGACCGGGTTGTTTGCGGGAGATGCATCGACCTGAATGTTCGAGTCGAACTCGAGATTTGAAAGCAACACAAATCGGCTCCCTCTCCCTCGGGAGAGGGCTGGGGTGAGGGGCAGCAACACCGCAAAACTACGCGGGAACGCTGAACGATCAGGATCTGGCGGCAGCAGCCCTCACCCTAACCCTCTCCCGGAGGGAGAGGGGACTGATTGGGGGATGTTCAAGAAATACGGCGACCTGAGATTGCTTTAGCGAATCCATAGTCGGCGGGTTGTTTCAGGTCGGCGAATGAAGCAAGGCCATCTCGGTCGGCTCCCTCTCCCTCGGGAGAGGGCTGGGGTGAGGGGCAGCAACACCGCAATTTTCTGTAGGAGCTGCCGAAGGCTGCGATCTTTCAAGCCACAAGATCAAAAGATCGCAGCCTGCGGCAGCTCCTACATAACAACAAAAAAAGTGAGGAGTGAACATGGACGTACGCATCAAACCGGCATCAGTCGGCACCCTGTTGCTGGTGATTTCTACCACGCAAGCCCAGGCCCAATACCTGGAAACCGGCCAACCCGGCGACGCCGCCAGTTGGCGCAGCGCCGAATTCCAGCGCGACTGGGGCCTTGCGCGCATGCAGGCCGATCAAGCCTACGCCGCCGGCATCACCGGCCAAGGCGTAAAAATCGGCGCCCTCGATTCCGGTTTCGATGCGAGCCATCCCGAGTTCGCCACTGACCGATATCACCCGGTACAAGCCAGCGGCAACTACCTGAACGGCACGCCGTTCAACGTCGACGGCACACTCAACCCGAACAACGATTCCCACGGCACCCATGTCGTCGGCACCATGGGCGCCTCGCGCGATGGCACTGGCATGCACGGCGTCGCGTACAACGCGCAAATCTACGTCGGCAACACCAACGCCAACGACAGTTTCCTCTTCGGCCCGAAACCGGATCCGCGTTATTTCAAAGCTGTTTACGACTCTTTGGCCGATGCCGGCGTGCGCGCGATCAACAACAGCTGGGGCAGTCAGCCGCCAGACGTCAGCTATCGCACGCTGGCCGATCTGCACGCCGCATACGCCCAGCACTGGAATCAGGGCACCTGGCTCGATGCCGCTGCCGACGTTTCGCGTCGCGGGGTGATCAATGTGTTCAGCGCCGGCAACAGTGGCTACCCGAATGCCAGCGTGCGCTCGGCGCTGCCGTACTTTCAGCCGGATCTCGAAGGTCACTGGCTGGCCGTTTCCGGGCTCGATCAAAGCAATCAGCAGAAGTACAACCAGTGCGGCCTCGCCAAATACTGGTGCATCACCACGCCGGGGGCGAAGATCGACAGCACCATTCCCGGCGGCGGTTATGCGATCAAGTCCGGCACCTCGATGTCAGCGCCGCACGCGACCGGTGCATTGGCGCTGGTGATGGAACGTTACCCGTACATGAACAACCAGCAAGCGCTGGAAACGCTGCTGACCACCGCCACGCAACTGGATGGCTCCGTCACCGACGCGCCGACCGAGCGAGTCGGCTGGGGCGTGGCCAACCTTGAGCGGGCGATGCGCGGGCCGGGGCAATTGCTCGGTGCGTTCGACGCGAATCTGGGGGCAGGGCAGCGCGATGTCTGGAGCAATGACATCTCCGATAAAGCGTTGATCCAGCGTCAGAGTGAAGACCTCGCCGAGCACAACGCCTGGCAGCAAACGTTGCAGGACAAGGGCTGGCAGAACGGCGTAGCGGCGGGCGCCAGTCAGCAGGATCAGACCGATTACGCCGTGGGCATGGCGCGTGATGCAGCAGCGGCGAGCCGCATTTATCTGGGCAGTTTGATCAAATCCGGCGGCGGCCAATTAATCCTCAGCGGCGACAACACCTATCGCGGTGCGACCACGGTCAATGGCGGCTTGCTGACGGTCAACGGTTCGCTGACCTCGGCGGTGACCGTCAACGACAGCGGCACCCTCGGCGGTTCCGGGCGGATCAATGCCTTGACGGCCAACAGCGGCGCCCGCGTGGCGCCGGGCAATTCCATTGGCACGTTGAACGTAGCGGGGGACGTCACGCTCGCGCCAGGTTCGACCTACGCGGTGGAGCTATCGCCCACCAGCAGCGACCGCATCGTCGCCGGCGGCACGGCCACGGTCAGCGGCGCCACCGTCAGCCTCGCGCTGGAAAACAGTCCAACGCTGCTCAGCGCCACAGAAACCCGCAGCCTGCTCGGTCGCCAATACGACATCTTGCAAGCGGCCGGCGGCGTTCAAGGCCAATTCGCGGCAGTCGTGCCGAACTACCTGTTTATCGGTGGCAATCTCGACTACGCCGCCAACGCGATTCAACTGAATATCGAACGCAACGCAACGACGTTCGCCAGCGTCGGCCAAACGCCGAATCAGCGTTCCGTCGCGGCGGCGGTTGAAAGTCTCGGTGCCGGCAGTTCGGTGTATGAAAGCCTGCTGCTGTCACCATCAGCCGCCTCAGCGCAACAAGCGTTCCAACAATTGAGCGGTGAAATCTACCCGGCTCTCGGTTCGGTGTTGATCAACGACAGCCGCCAATTGCGCGATGCGGTGGGCGAGCGTCTGCACGCTGCGTCGGCCACGCAAAACAACGGCTGGATCAAAGCCCTCGGCGCGTGGGGCACAACCGATTCCAGCCATGACACGGCGGGTTACAGCACCTCGATTGGCGGCTTGCTCGCCGGTGTCGACGGTGCGCTGGACGAGCAGACGCGCATCGGTCTGGTCACCGGTTACAGCGACAGTTCGCTGAGCATGGGCTCGGGCACGCACTCGTCGGCCAAGGTCGACAGCTACCACCTCGGCGCCTACGCCGGCCACGAAATCGGCGCCTGGCGCTTGAGCACCGGCGCGGCCTACAGCTGGCATCGCGCCGATGTGAAACGCGATCTGCAATACGGCGATGTCAGCGCCAAACAGAAAGCCAAAGTCGACGCGGCCACCACCCAGGTGTTCGGTGAGGCGGCGTATCGACTGCACCTGCAACCGTTGGCGTTGGAACCGTTCGCCAATCTGGCTTACGTGCATCTGGACACCGAAGGCTTCAAAGAGAAGGGCGATGCGGCGGCGCTGAAAAGCTCTGGCGATCAGCGTGATGCGGTGTTGAGCACGCTCGGTGTGCGCGCGATCAAGACGTTCAACCTGTCGGCGCAGCAGACCCTCGACGTCAGAGGACATCTTGGCTGGCAGCACAGCCTGAGTGATATCGATTCTGAGCAGCACCTGCGTTTTGCCAGCGGTGGCACGCCGTATTCGGTGGAGAGTTCGGCGCTGGTACGTGATGCCGCGCTGGTCGGCGTGCAAGCCAGTCTGGCGCTGAGCCGCGATGTGCGGGTGAACCTCGACTACAACGGACAACTGGCCAATCGCGAGAAAAGCCATGGCGTCGGGTTGAGCCTGAACTGGCAGTTCTAATTGATCGACGCACCCCTTGTGTTGATCGTTCCCACGCTCTGCGTGGGAATGCCTCTACGGACGCTCTGCGTCCAGTGACGCGGAGCGTCACGGGCTGCATTCCCACGCGGAGCGTGGGAACGATCACATGCAGGTAGCCCGTTCACATACGCAAGAGATACGGATTTTTTCGCAACATCACTAAGGAAGGTCGCTGGATGAATAACAACAATACACCCGCGCAATCGGGTGGCCGTTTTGCCTTGAAAACCCTGAATCTCGCGGTGCTCTGCGCACTCACCACCTGGGGCAGCGCACACGCCGCACCCTACGTGGAAAACGCTCGCACGGGCGATCCGTCCAGTTGGCGCAGCGCCGAATTCAAAGCCGATTGGGGCCTTGGCGCGATAGGTGCCGATCACGCTTACGCTGCTGGCTACACCGGCAAAGGCGTGAAACTGGGGATCTTCGACCAGCCGGTGTACGCCGCGCACCCGGAGTTTTCCGGCAGCAACAAAGTCGTGACGCTGGTCACCAGCGGCATCCGCGAATACACCGACCCGTACATCCCGGTGAAGGCCGGCGATGCGTTTCGTTATGACGGTTCGCCCTCGGTCGGTTCCGACGGCAAACTCGGCGCCCACGGCACCCACGTCGGCGGTATTGCGGCGGGCAGTCGTGACGGCGGGCCAATGCACGGTGTGGCGTTCGCCGCGCAAATCATCAGCGCCGACAACGGTGATCCGGGCCCTGAAGACGGCATCGTTCGCGGCAATGACGGCGCGGTGTACAAGGCCGGTTGGGATGCACTGATCGCCAGCGGCGCGCGGATCATCAACAACAGCTGGGGCATCGGCATCACCGACCGTTTCGACCTCGGCGGCCGCGACCCGGCGTACCCGCATTTCACCGTCAACGACGCGCAAGTGCAGTTCAACGAAATCCGCACATTGCTCGGCACCAAGCCCGGCGGCGCCTATGACGGCGCCATCGCCGCCGCGCGCAGTGGCATCGTCACCATCTTCGCTGCCGGCAACGACTACAACCTCAACAACCCCGACGCCATCGCCGGCCTCGGCTATTTCGTGCCTGAGATCGCGCCGAACTGGATCACCGTCGCCGCACTGCAACAGAACCCGGATCTGGCCAGCGCCAATCCGTACGTCATCAGTACGTTCTCGTCGCGTTGCGGCTACACCGCGAGCTTCTGCGTGTCGGCGCCGGGCACGAAAATCTTCAGCTCGATCATCGAAGGCACCAACGCCGATAACCTCACCACCAGCTATAAAAATTACAACGGCACCTCGATGGCCGCGCCGCACGTCGCCGGTTCCATGGCGGTGCTGATGGAGCGCTTCCCGTATATGACCGGCGATCAGGTCGCTACTGTGTTGCGCACCACCGCCACCGACCTCGGCGCACCGGGCATCGACGCCTTGTACGGCTGGGGCATGATCAACCTGCGCAAGGGTATCGACGGCCCGTCGATGTTCGTCACCGAGCAGGACATCCCCGAGGAATTCCGCGTCAACGGCGCCTACGGTTCCGGTCAGTTTGTCGCGGATTTGCCGGGCATCGGCGCGATCATCGACAAGGGCAAACCGACCGAGCGCGTTTGCAACGACATCACCTGTGGCCTCGACACATGGCGCAACGATATCTCCGGTCACGGCGGCCTGACCAAGCAAGGCATCGGTACTCTGGTGCTGACCGGCAACAACAGCTACAGCGGCCCGACGCTGGTCAATCAGGGTCGACTGGCGATCAACGGCGCGCTGGCTTCTGAAGTGACCGTGAACGACAGCGGCATCCTCGGCGGCAATGGTCGCATCGGCGCCCTGACCGCGAAAAGCGGCGGCACCGTGGCGCCGGGCAATTCCATCGGCACGCTGAACGTGGCGGGTGACGTGACCTTCGAACGCGGTTCGACCTACGCGGTGGAAGTCTCGCCGATCAGCAGCGACCGCATCGTTGCCGGCGGCACCGCGCAGATTGATGGCGCGACCGTCGCACTGTCGCTGGAAAACAGCCCGACATTGCTGAGCACTAGCGAAGTGAAAAGCCTGCTCGGCACGCAATACAACATCCTCCAGGCAGCGGGCGGCGTGTCCGGCCAGTTCGGCCAAGTGTTGCCGAACTATGCGTTCCTCGGCGGTACGCTGGGCTATTCGGCAAACGGCGTTCAGCTTGAGGTCGGCCGCAATGGCGCGTCGTTCGCCAGCGTCGGTCTCACGCCGAATCAGCGTTCAGTCGCGGCGGCGGCGGATCGTCTCGGTGCCGGCAATGCGCTGTTCGAAACCCTGCTGCTGTCGCCTAACGCGGCGTCGGCACAACAGGCTTTCCAACAGTTGTCCGGCGAGATTCACCCGGCCATTGGCACCTTGCTGATCAACGACAGCCGTTACCTGCGCGAAGCGGTTGGCGAGCGTCTGCGTGAACGCGATCTGTTCAACGCCGATGCACCGAAAAGCGAGGGCAGCAACGCCTGGGTCAAGGTGTTGGGCTCGTGGGGCACCAGTGATGGCGGCAATAAATACGCCGATTCCACCAGCTCGATCGGTGGCTTGCTCGCCGGTGTCGATGGCTTGATTGCTGAAGATACCCGTCTCGGTTTCGTTACCGGTTATAGCGACAGTTCTTTGAGCATGGGCAGCGGCACGCATTCGTCGGCCTCAGTCGACAGCTACCACTTGGGTGCGTATCTGGGGCATGAAATCGATGCCCTGCGCCTGACCGTTGGCGGCGCCTACAGCTGGCATCGCATCGATGCGAAGCGTGATCTGCAAATCGGCGATGTCAGCGGCAAGCAGAAAACCAAACGCGATGCGACCACTGCGCAATTGTTCACAGAAGCCGCTTACGATCTGGGCTTGCAGCCGATGAACCTGGAACCGTTCGCCAATCTGTCGTACGTGCATCTCAACACTGACAGCTTCACCGAGAAGGGTGACGCGGCGGCGTTGAAGGGCGGTGAAGACAATCGCGACGTGGTGCTGTCGACCCTCGGCGTGCGCGCCAAGCGCAGTTTCGCCCTGTCGGATCAGCATCAACTGGAACTGGGTGCGAGCCTCGGCTGGCAGCACAACCTGAGCAGCGTTGACGCTGACAGCCACTTGGCTTTCGCCAACGGCAACAGTGCGTTCAACGTGCAGAGCGTGTCGATGGATCGTGATGCAGCGGTGGTCGGCGTGCGTGCAGGTCTGGCCCTCAATCGCGATGTGCGGGTGAATCTGGATTACAACGGGCTGATCGGTTCGAACGAGAAAGACCACGGTGTCGGCCTCACGCTCGACTGGCAGTTCTAACGCGTACCGGCAGCCTCGCAAAAGGCTGCCGGTTTAAAGGAAGAGAGAGCACAACATGGGATTGTTCGATTACAAAAAAGCCGATGGCAAAGCGTTGTACAGCGACGCCATCGCCCTGACGTTGTACGCCTACACCCCGACCGGCAAGCCTTTGCCGGCAACCGCGTGGGCGCCGGTCACTGCGACGGCGCTGGGTTATCAGGGCAAGGTCGGGCCGCAAGGCACATTCTTCGGTGAGCAGGATGGCTTCACCAGCGCCGAGGCGGAGGTGCTCGGCAAGTACGACGCGGCCGGCAAATTGATCGGCCTCGGCATTGCCTTTCGTGGCACCGGCGGGCTGGGTTACAGCGACACCTTCGGCGACATGAAAAACAATCTGCTGGCCGCGGTCGGGCCGTCGGATTATGCGAGCAACTACGCGCAAAACGCTTTCGACAATCTGCTCAAGGCTGTCGCGACATTCGCCATTGCCAACGGCATCGCTGCCAATGACGTGCTGTTCAGCGGTCACAGCCTCGGCGGCCTCGGGGTCAACAGCGTCGCCGAGTTAAGCGCGAACAATTGGGGTGGGTTCTTCAAGGACGCCAACTACATCGCGTTTGCCTCGCCGACCCAGAGCAGCACCGGCAACAACGTGCTGAACATCGGTTACGAGAACGACCCGGTGTTCCGCGTGCTCGACGGCACTACGTTCAGCACGGCCTCGATGGGCAAACACGACAAACCGCACGATTCGACCACCGACAACATCGTCAACTTCAACGACAACTACGCATCAACCGCGCAGAACCTGGTGCCGTTCAGCATCATCAATCCGCTCAGTTGGTCGGCGCATGGTTCGTTGGGTTATGCCGATGGCTTGAATCGAGTGATCGATTCGACGTTCTACAATCTGACGCATAAAGACTCGACGATCATCATTTCCAATCTGGAGGAATCTTCGCGGGGCAAAACCTGGGTTGAGGACTTGGGCCGCAGCGGTGAACCGCACACTGGCAGCACTTTCATCATCGGCACGCAAAGCAATGACTGGTTGAAGGGCGGGGCGGGCAACGACTTCCTTGAAGGCTTGGGCGGTGACGACCATTTCCGCGATGACGGCGGCTTCAATATTTTGCTCGGCGGCCAAGGCCACAACACGTTCGAACTGCAGAAACCGCTGCAAAACTTCAGCTTCGCCAATGATGGCGACGGCACGCTGTACGTGCGCGACGCCTACGGCGGCATCAGCATGACCCGCGACATCGGCGCGCTAGTGAGCAAGGAATCGGGTTCGTGGTGGGGCAGCAAGGAAATCACCTGGGGCGTCACGGCCAAGGGTTTGAGTAATGGCAACGAACTGACCCAGTACAACCACTCCTTGAGCGGCGATAGCTACGGCAATGCGCTGCACGCTACGGCGGACGGTGACTGGCTCTTCGGTCTGGGCAGTGATGACACGCTGATCAGCGACAAGAACCACGTGACCTTCGTCGGTGGCGCCGGCAACGACGTGATGAATGCGATAGGTGGCAACAACACCTTCCTGTTCAGCGGTGCGTTTGGTTTTGATGCGATCAATGGTTATCAGGGCAGCGACAAACTGCTGTTCATGGGCGTCGAAGGCGCGGGGCAGGGTTACGACTACAAACAGCACGCGTCGCAGAACGGCGCCGATACCGTGCTGAAGATTGGCGACTTTGCCGTGACCTTGGTTGGGGTGGGAGTGGCTAACCTGTCGGACGCTAATTTCCTGTTCGCTTAAATCCCATGTGGGAGCGGGCTTGCTCGCGAAGGCGGTGGTTCAGCCGACTTATCTGGTGACTGAAGCACCGCCTTCGCGAGCAAGCCCGCTCCCACAGGGGTGATGTGCAAGTAGTAATGAAATGCTCCGGGGCGGCCTGCGAGGGGCGCTCTGGCTGTGAGCTATCTCTGAACAATTCCAACAAAAAGAGAGGCAATGGCAATGGGTGTGTATGACTACAAAAACTTCGGCACAGCCGATTCCAAGGCGCTGTTCAGCGACGCCATGGCGATCACGCTGTATTCCTATCACAACCTCGATAACGGGTTTGCTGCCGGTTATCAACACAATGGCTTCGGCCTCGGCCTGCCGGCCACACTGGTCACGGCGCTGATTGGCGGCACCAATTCACAAGGCGTCATCCCCGGCATTCCGTGGAACCCCGACTCGGAAAAAGCCGCCCTCGACGCGGTCAAACAAGCCGGCTGGACACCGATCACCGCCTCGCAACTGGGCTACGACGGCAAGACCGATGCGCGTGGCACCTTCTTCGGCGAAAAGGCCGGCTACACCAGCGCTCAGGTAGAAATCCTCGGCAAGTACGACGCCCAAGGCTATCTCACCGAACTGGGCATTGCCTTTCGCGGCACCAGCGGGCCACGGGAAATCCTCATTGGCGATTCGATCGGCGACGCGATCAACGATCTGCTCGCGGCATTCGGCCCCAAGGATTACGCGAAAAACTACGTCGGCGAAGCCTTCGGCAATCTGCTCAATAACGTCGTGGCGTTCGCCAAGGCCAACGGTCTCAGCGGCAACGACGTACTGGTCAGCGGCCACAGCCTCGGCGGCCTCGCGGTCAACAGCATGGCCGATTTGAGCGGTGGCAAATGGGGCAGTTTCTTCGCCGATTCCAACTACATCGCTTACGCCTCGCCGACCCAGAGCAGCACCGACAAAGTGCTCAACATCGGCTACGAAAACGACCCGGTGTTCCGCGCCCTCGACGGCTCGACCTTCACCAGCGCCTCGGTCGGCGTGCATGACGCGCCGCACGCATCGACCACCGACAACATCGTCAGCTTCAACGATCACTACGCCTCGACCGCGTGGAATCTGCTGCCATTCTCGATCCTGAATATTCCGACGTGGATCTCGCACTTGCCGACCGCGTATGGCGATGGCATGAACCGGGTCATCGAGTCGAAGTTCTACGACCTGACCAGCCGCGACTCGACGATCATCGTCGCCAACCTGTCCGACCCGGCTCGCGCCAACACCTGGGTGCAGGATCTCAATCGCAACGCGGAAACCCACAAGGGCAGCACCTTCATCATCGGCAGTGACGGTAATGACCTGATCCAGGGCGGCAGCGGCAACGACTACCTGGAGGGACGCGCAGGCAACGACACGTTCCGTGACAGCGGTGGTTACAACGTCATCCTCGGCGGGCAGGGCAACAATTCACTGGATCTGCAGAACTCGGTGAAGAACTTCGACTTCGCCAACGACGGCGTGGGCAATCTGTACGTTTGCGATGCACAGGGCGGGATCAGCATCACTCGCGACATCAGCACGATTCTGACCAAGGAACCGGGGTTTCTCTGGGGCGTGTTCAAGGATGATGTGAGCCACAGCGTCACGGCCAATGGCTTGAAAGCGGGCAGTAATGTCACGGCATACGAGTCGAGCGTGAAAGGCAGCAGTGGCGTCGACACGCTCAAGGCGCACGCCAGTGGTGATTGGTTGTTTGGGCTGGATGGCAACGATCATCTGATTGGCGGTTCGGGCAACGATGTATTTGTCGGCGGCGCCGGTAATGACCTGATGGAATCGGGGGGCGGGGCGGATACGTTCCTGTTCAACGGCGCGTTTGGGCAGGATCGGGTGGTGGGTTATTCGTCGAATGACAAACTGGTGTTTCTCGGTGTGCAGGGTGTTTTGCCGGCGGATGACTTCCGTGCGCATGCCTCCAGTGTCGGGCAGGACACGGTGCTGACGTTTGGCAACGACTCGGTAACGTTGGTGGGCGTGGCGCTGAATAGCCTGAATGCCGACGGTATCGTGATCGCCTGATTCGTTAGGGCTATCCCAAAACCTGTGGCGAGGGGATTTATCCCCGATGGGTTGCGCAGCAGCCCCAAATTCTGAGCACGCGCTGTTTCAGACGCACTTCTGCTTAAGGGTTTGGGGTCGCTGCGCAACCCATCGGGGATAAATCCCCTCGCCACAATGAATGGTGTATGTGACTGATAAGCCTGTTTCTGACTCAAACCCCTGCAAAAACAGGAAATGCGGCCTAAAGCCAGCACGTGCACACACGTTCTTTAGCTAGCCGCCATTGAGTACAGGAGATTCAAACGTGAAAGGTTTCAAGGGGTATATCGGTTTCGTCGGGCTGGCGATGTGTTCGGCCAACGTCTGCGCCGATCTGCCTCAAAGCTCGATTTTGAGCCGCTACGGCATTACCACCGACCAACTGCCGAACCCGGTGAAGACTGCCGAGGACAAACCGGTCGAAGAAAAAAGCCGCTTTAAAATCCAGCCCGAACAACCGTTCGTGACGATCCGTCTGGGTGACGGCAAGCAGCCGCCAACCACCGGCAATCTGAGCATCGATCGCATGGCGCAGCAGGATCTGCAGCGTTGCCAGCGTTTGCAGGGCGAAGTGGTCAAGCGCGGCGGGACGTACATGAGTTGCGACAACAGCATCCCTGGCATGCCAACTCTCGAGTAATGATCGTTCCCACGCTCTGCGTGGGAATGCATCCCGGGACGCTCTCCCTTCCAGAGCCGAACGCGGAGCGTCCGTTGCGGCATTCCCATGCCGAGCGTGGAAACGAGAGTGTTAGTCTTCCTTGCGCACGGTCGCCACTTCATCGGCGCGCACTTTCACCTTCGCCCCGGAAATATCCTGGAACTCGTAGAAGCCATCCTTGGTTTCGGTCTTCGGCATGTCCTTGGTCAAATACTGGGTGCCGTTCTGCAACGTGACCACGGTCTGGGTCGAGCAACCGCCCAATGCCAACAGGGCGGCAACCGCCAATGGAAGGCCCAGCGTCTTGATGTTCATAGCCACCTCAAACTCCTCATGCGATGTAGTACCGATCATTGTCGGTGTTCTAACGCGGTTGGTGTCATGGCACCGTGAAAAGTTCGATGTTCACCGATAAAAAATGCCATTGATCTTTTTCCGTTTGCACGGGGTAGGGCTGAGCTGGTATCTGTACGCATAACCAGTACTCGCTCGCCATGGCCCTGAATTCCCGTGACTGCCAATCCCCTCGACGATCCGTTTTATTACCTCAACAACTTCCGGCAAGTGCTTGATTGGCTTGAGCTTCGCTATGCCGATGTGATGGGCGAAGCGGAGCACGCCTTTATCCGCGACTTCAATGCGCTGCCGCGAGCGTCGCAGGGTCTGCTGGTGCGGATGGTGATGCGCAAGGGCATTCATTTTCGTGCGGGAAAACTGACTTACGCCGAAATCGGCGACATCGCTGCAGCCGCACAGCCGTTATTGGCGCGCGGATGGCTTGACGAGCAGTCACCGTTGGCGATCGCAGAGCTCTTTGATGTGTTGCTCAAGGCTGAAATCCTGCAGGCTTTCGGTGACTTTATTGATCGACCCAAGGGCCGCAAGGATGAATGGCTGCCTTTGCTGGCAGAACAGTTCGATACGCCGCGAACCCTCTGCGACTGGGCGCCGTCTCTGAATGATCGCCTGTTCAGCCTGACCATCATGGATCTGTGCGATCGCCTGCGTCTGATGTTCTTCGGCAACCTCTATCAGGATTGGTCAGAATTCGTCCTGGCTGATCTCGGCATCTTTACTTACGAAAAAGTCGAATTCTGCGCCGATTCCCGAGGCCTGCGCAGCCGCGCGGACGTCGACGCCTGCCTGTTCCTGCACAATTGCCAGTTGCGTTTCGAAGCCGGTGAGCCGCTGGAAACTATCTTTGAACAGGTCAGCGCGCTGCACTTCGACAACTCGTGGTTGCAGCGGCGGCGCGGCAAAGTGCTGTTCCAGATCGGCCAGTATTGCGAGCGCATCACCGAGTTTGCCTTGGCCCTGAGTATCTACCGTGACTGCGCCTATCCCGGTGCACGGCTGCGGATGATCCGCGTGCTGGAGCGCAGCGCCGAATACGCGCTGGCGCTGGAGCTGGCGTTATTGGCCGAACAAGCCCCGGAAAGCGCCGCTGAGCAGCAAGGTCTGCAACGCATCATGCCGAGGTTGCGACGCAAACTCGGCGGCCCGCCGCTCAAGCGCGCAACGGCTAAACCCGTGGAGCGTCTGGATTTGCACCTGCCACGCAGCGATCCGGCGCTGTCGGTGGAGTTTTACGTGCAGGCGCATCTGCATGACGACGAGGGCCCAGTGCATTACGTCGAGAACAGCCTGATCAACTCGCTGTTCGGCTTGCTCTGCTGGCCGGCGATTTTCGCGCCGCTGCCCGGGGCGTTTTTTCATCCGTTCCAGCGCGGCCCGGTCGATCTGCTCAATGAAGACTTCCAGCAACGTCGCACCGAACTGTTCGAGGCCTGCTTCGCCGAGCTCGATGATGGCCGTTATGCCGACACCATTCGTCAACGGTTCGTGGATAAATGGGGCGTGCAGTCGCCGTTCGTGTTCTGGGGTGCACTGAATGAGGGCTTGCTGGAACAGGCGCTGGCCTGTTTGCCCGCGGAGCACCTCAAACACTGGTTCAATCGTTTGCTGCTCGACATCAAGGCCAATCGCGCCGGCATGCCCGACCTGATCCAGTTCTGGCCGCAGCACAAAACCTATCGAATGATTGAAGTCAAAGGCCCCGGCGACCGCTTGCAGGACAACCAGTTGCGCTGGCTGGAGTTCTGCCACCAGCACCAGATGCCGGTTGCCGTGTGTTACGTGCAATGGGCGGAGCAGAGCGCTTGAGCTACAGCATTGCCGTGCGGGCACTGTGCGAGTTCACCGCCAAGACCGGCGACCTCGACTTGCGCTTCACGCCGTCACCCACCGCGCTGGAAGGCATCGCCGGCCACCGCACCGTAGCCTCGCGGCGCAGCGACAATTACCAAAGTGAAGTGGCGCTGGAAGGCGAATTCCTGCAGTTGAAGGTCAAGGGCAGGGCGGACGGCTACGACCCGGCGCAGAACTGTCTCGAAGAAGTCAAAACTTACCGTGGCGACCTGAGTAAACAACCGGCCAATCACCGCCAGTTGCACTGGGCGCAGGCGAAAATCTACGGATGGTTGATGTGCCGCAAACTGGATTTGCAGAAGATCAATCTGGCGCTGGTGTATTTCGACATCGTCAGCGAAAAGGAAACCTGTCTGGTTGAGGCGTTCAGCGTCGACACCTTGCGCGAGTTCTTTGAGCAGCAATGCCGCTTGTTTCTGTACTGGGCTGAGCAGGAAATGGCGCACCGCGAGGCGCGCAATCTGGCAGCGCAGCAGTTGTGCTTTCCCCATGCGGATTTTCGTCCAGGTCAACGGCATCTGGCCGAATCGGTGTTCAAGGCTATCAGCACCGGTCGTTGCCTGATGGCCCAAGCACCGACCGGCATTGGCAAAACCCTCGGTACATTGTTCCCGATGCTCAAGGCGCTGGCGCCGCAGCAACTGGACAAAGTGTTCTTCCTCACCGCTAAAACCCCCGGGCGCAAACTGGCGCTGGACGCCAGTCAGGTGTTGTTTGATCAATCGCCGACGTTGCCGTTGCGTGTGCTGGAAATGGTTGCCCGGGACAAGGCTTGCGAACACCCGGACAAAGCCTGTCACGGCGAATCCTGCCCGTTGGCGCAAGGCTTTTATGATCGTCTGCCCGCCGCCCGTGAGGCCGCCAGCCGCATCAATCTGCTCGATCAAGCCGCCATGCGTGAAGTCGCCGCGCAACATTCGGTGTGCCCGTATTACTTGAGCCAGGAAATGGCCCGCTGGGTGGACGTGGTCGTCGCCGACTACAACTATTACTTCGACTTCAGCGCGCTGCTGTTCGGTCTCGCCCAGCTCAATCAATGGAAAGTCGCGGTATTGGCTGATGAGGCGCACAACCTGGTCGAGCGTGGCCGGCAGATGTACAGCGCCAGTCTCGATCAATTCGTCTTGGGCAGCGTGCGCAAAACCGCCCCCGAAGCGCTTAAAAAATCTCTGCAACGGGTCAATCGTGAATGGAACGCTCTGCATGCGCCGCAACTGGCGGCGTATCAGGCCTACGACAAAGCCCCGGAAAAATTGCTGCAAGCGATCTCCCTGTGCTGCTCGGCCATCGGTGATTACCTCAACGATCACCCGCAAGGGCTCGACAGCGCGTTGCAGAACTTCTATTTCGATTTACTGCAGTTTGGCCGAGTGGCGGAGCTGTACGACGAGCATTACCTGTTCGACATCAGCAAGCGCGACCTCGACCGTAAACGGCCGCTGTCACAGCTGTGTTTGCGCAACGTGGTGCCTGCTGCGTTCATTGGCCCGCGCCTGAAGTCTGCGCGCAGCAGCGTGTTGTTCTCCGCGACCCTCAGCCCACGGCGTTATTACGCCGACCTGCTCGGCACGCCGGCCGATACGGTGTGGATCGACGTTGAATCACCGTTCAGCGCCGAGCAATTGCAGGTGCAGATCATCAGTCGCATCTCGACCCGTTTCAATCACCGGCAGGCGTCGCTGGAACCCATCGTCGAACTGATCGCGCGGCAGTTCAGCGAGCGCCCGGGTAACTATCTGGCATTTTTCAGCAGCTTCGATTATCTGCAACAAGTGGCAACCTTGCTCGCCGAACGGCACCCGCAGATCACCCTGTGGCAGCAATCGCGGGGCATGGCCGAAGGGCAGCGGCAGGCGTTTCTTGATCAGTTCACAGCAGACAGCCAAGGCGTTGGTTTTGCGGTGTTGGGTGGAGCATTTGGCGAGGGCATCGACCTGCCGGGCGCGCGGTTAATCGGTGCGTTCATTGCGACGCTGGGGCTGGCGCAGCTCAACCCGGTCAACGAACAGTTGAAACTGCGCATGGCAGCGATTTTCGGCGCCGGTTATGACTACACCTATCTGTTCCCGGGGGTGCAGAAGGTGGTGCAGGCGGCAGGCCGGGTGATCCGCACTCGCCAGGATCGCGGTATGGTGATGTTGATCGACGACCGTTTTGCCGAGAGCCGGATCAAGCAGCTACTGCCGAAATGGTGGGCACTACAGCATTCGCCTGGCTGATTGTTTTGGAGGCCGTTTCTGATAGCGCTGTAGGAAGTTTTTCCTTTTAAAAGCAGTGACATATCCCGTATTGAAGCCGTGTTTGATGGTTTCGCAAAAGCAGACTTTATTGATAAGACCGCTCAAGCGGTTCAGCCCATTATCGATAAGGACATCGACCCATGACCGTTAACGCCATCTACCGCTACACCCCGGAACAACTCAGTGCCGCTCTCAGCGATATCACCGCAACGTTGTTCGCCGGAATCACGCCTGACACCCGACCAAAACTATTGATCACCGCCGGCGTACAAAGCTCGGGCAAGACCTGGCTGCTGGAAAAAACCTTGTTGCCATCCGGCAACTACAAAAACCACGTGCGCCTGTATTTGCCGGAATACCGCAGCAAACACCCGCAGTATCAAGAAATGCTCAAGCACGGCGTACTGCACGCCTATGAGCACAGCGAAACGTTCATTCGCGAGCTGTGCGGCAAGATCTTCGAAAAAGCCTTCACTGAGAAACTCAACATCATCATGGAATGCGCCTTCGACTCGATCGACTTTGCAGCACTGCCTGCCATCGCCGTCAACGCGGGATATCAACTGGAGGTGCACATCGTCGCGTGCAATCAGCCTTTTGCATTTCTGTCCGGATTCAAACGGGCCTTCAAAAGCCTGGAAACGCAGGAAGTCGAACGATTTGTCCGGCCCTCGGAACTCAAAGCCAGTCTGGCAACGGCGCATGCAGTAGTGTTTGCACTTGAGGCAGCGGCAAAATTGTCGGATGGCTCGCAAATCCTTTTATACGAACGTGGAATGGGGGCTCTGCAAGATCGCGTGTTGCGTGCACGCAGCCTTTACAGCAGGGACGAGCAGGGCGTACTGAACGTGACCACGCCGAATGAGCCCTATAGCTATGCGGAGTACCAGCGCATCAGCAGTGCTTCAATCAGTGGCAATATGGAACGCGACGAATTCATCAAAGCGTGCCACCGGATGCTGCTGCAGACCCGGCAATACGCCGAGCAGATCCCTGACTACGTTTACGACGCGCTCTATTCACGCATTCTCAAGTACGTGCAGCGTTGAATGACCAAATCCTTGCGAGGTTTAACCGACATGCGCTTCCCAAACCGCCGGTTTGACGCATACTCCTCCAATACCAAATGTGCTTGAGTCGTACCTGATGATCAAAAACACCAAGACCGCTGCGATCGAAGAAATGCGTTTCAGGCTTTTGATCGATGCAGTGGTCGACTACGCGATCTACATGATCGACCCGGACGGCATCATCACCAGTTGGAACTCCGGCGCCAAACGCTTCAAGGGCTACGAAGAAGCCGAGATTCTCGGTGAGCACTTTTCCCGCTTCTATACCGCCGACGACCGCGCCGCCGGGTTGCCGCAGCGGGCGCTCGACACGGCGATTCGTGAAGGGCGCTTTGAGGGCGAAGGTTGGCGGGTACGCAAGGATGGCACCAATTTCTGGTCGCACGTGGTGATCGATCCGATCATCGACCCCAATGGCCAACTGCTGGGGTTCGCCAAAATCACCCGCGACCTGACCGACCGCAAGATGGCCGAGGAAACCCTCAGACGCAGCGAACAGCAGTTCCGCATGCTGGTGCAGGGCGTGACCGATTACGCAATCTACATGCTCAGCCCCGAAGGTCGGGTCAGCAACTGGAACCAGGGTGCACAGCGGATCAAAGGCTATCTGCCTGAAGAAATCATCGGTCAGCATTTTTCAGTGTTCTACACGCCAGAAGACCGTGCGGCCGGCGAACCACAACGGGCGTTGGCGATTGCCACCCATGAAGGTCGCTTCGAAAACCGCAGCTGGCGGGTACGCAAGGACGGCACGCAGTTTCTCGCGCACGTGGTGGTCGATGCCATTCGCGGTGAAACCGGCACGCTGCTCGGCTTTGCCAAGATCACCCGTGATGTCACCGAAGCCCATAAAGCCCAACAAGATCTGGAAAAAACCCGCGAAGCCTTGTTCCAGGCGCAGAAGATGCAGGCCATCGGCCAACTCAGTGGCGGCATCGCTCATGACTTCAACAACCTGCTGACGGTGATTCTCGGCAACCTCGAGATTGTCCAGAAGCGCATTGGCGATGATCCGAAACTCACCCGGTTGCTGGAAAACGCCACCCAGGGCGCACTGCGCGGCGTGTCGCTGACCCAGCGCATGCTGGCGTTCGCTCGTCGTCAGGAACTCAAGACCGAGGCGGTCGATATTCCGCAACTGGTGCAAGGCATCACCGGGCTGCTGCGCAGTTCCTTGGGGCCGAACATCAAAATCGAGACACGTTTCCCCCTCGAACTTGATCGCGTATTGGCTGACACCAATCAGCTGGAACTGGCGATCCTCAATCTGGCGACCAATGCCCGTGATGCCATGCCCGACGGCGGTAGCGTCATTATCAAAGCTGAACACGAAGTGGTGCTGGAACAAGCTCAGCATGCGTTGGCGGCCGGTCACTACGTGTGCCTGAGCCTCACCGACACGGGCGCCGGCATGGATGCCAACACCCTGGCATCGGCCAAGGATCCGTTCTTCACCACCAAAGGCTTGGGCAAGGGCACGGGGCTGGGCTTGTCGATGGTGCATGGCTTTATTGAGCAACTGGGCGGGCGGTTCGTTCTCAAAAGCGAACCGGGGCAGGGCACCACGGCTGAACTCTGGTTGCCAGTGGCGACCCATGCGGACATTGCCAGTCCGTTGCCGGTCATTGAACCCGTCAGTTCAGTGCCACGCTTGAGCGTATTGGTGGTGGACGACGACAGTCTGGTACTGACCAGCACGGTGTTGCTGCTCGAAGACCTTGGCCACCGGGTGCTGAGCGTCACCTCAGGTGCTCAGGCGTTGAGCCTGTTCGATCAGGGTGAAGTGATCGATCTGATGATCACCGACATGGCCATGCCGCACATGAGCGGCGCGCAACTGGCACACGCCGTAAGGTTGTTGAAACCGGATCTGCCGATCATCCTCGCCACCGGTTACGCCGAGCGTCTGGAGGGTTTTGCGGCACAACTGCCGCGTTTGCCGAAACCGTTCACGCAACTCAATCTGCTGGAGGTCATTGCCCAATCAATGAAATGACCCGTCGGGAGATCCGCCTGAACTTGTCCGCTGTGGAGTTCTTCTAACTGTTTTCCACTCCGGAGCGTGCGTCCTTGTCTCGCATACTGACTCATCCAACTGCTGAAGAAACCCTGACCGAACACGACGCAAAAATGTTTGGCTCGCCCAAGGAGCGGCTGGATTTTTACCGTCGGGAAATACAGTACGAAACCAGCATTCTGGCCAACCGTACTGACGCTTATCTGGCGGCGCAATCGTTTCTGGTGATCGCCTTTGCTTCGTGCATGGCCAATCTCAACCCGGAGTGGGGCAAGTTGTTCACCTTGGTGGTGCCACCGTTTCTGGCATTGCTCGGGCTGCTTAGCTCGCTCAACGCCTGGCCGGGGATTCGCGCGGCGTACGACATCATTGATCACTGGCACTTCAAGCAGAGTCATTTGCTGCACAGTGAACCGGTGATGGGTTTGGCGTATGACGAGTCGCCGCTGTTCAGTGAGATGGAGTCGACGCACAAGGGGTACCGAAAGTCGCTGCTGTTTTCGGTGCGTACGCCGTGGATTTTTGCGGTGTTTTGGATAGTGTTGGGGAGTTATGCGGTGTTTATTCAGGTGACTAATCCTGGTGGATGATGCATAGCAAAAAGCCCGACTGAAATGGCCGGGCTTTTCATATTTCGCAATCAATCTGCGGCGTGCTTTAAATCGATCCCCCTCACCCCAGCCCTCTCCCCCAAGGGGTAGAGGGGGAAGGGAGCAGATCTTTGCTGTGTTCAAACATGAGTTGTTCGACCGGATATTTCAGGCCTGCGTATCTCGAACAAACACTGCGGTCAGTCCCCTCTCCCTCCGGGAGAGGGCTAGGGTGAGGGGTTTTTCACCTAAAGCCTCAAGCCACCGTCTCAAGCTCCCGACGCAACCCCGCCGAATTCTGCGAAGACATCGGAATCGGCGGGAAGTCCTCGTTCAGCACGCACAGATGATCAATCGCGTCTTCAAACATAAAATCGGCTTTCTTGCGCAAGGCTCGATAGTGCTCAAACTGTTCGAAATCCAGATTTTCCACTTCCAGCAACGCATTCGCCGCTCGATTGAGCGCGTGGGCGTTTTCGAAGAGTTGACGATTGCGTTCCAGAGCCAGTGCTCTGCAAGCCTTGATTTGCGCAGGAGTCGAGCATTCTTTCATGACCGTAACCTTATTCTTCGGGGTTCCTTTTCTCAGGCCCTCAAGCCGCAGGGGAACCGAACCTGCCGAGCCCCGTCGGACTCATCCGGCGGGGGGTTATGCTTGTGACTGTCGAAAATCGGGCAGGGATCCATTTTTTTTCAAAAGAATATTCGATGGATCTTCATGGAAAACCTGTAAGGAAAAATCAGCTTTTTTGTTTTTTTCGCTGTTCGTAGCGCGCCAGGATCGGTTGCGTACTGATGCCGTGTAACAGAATGCTCAGCGCAACCACCGACAGCGTGAGATCCGTGCACAGCGTCGCCACCGAATCCGTCAGCCCATGGTTCAGCGCATAAAACAGATAAAACAGACTGCCGATCCCGCGGATGCCAAACCAGCCGATCAACAATCGTTGCCTGCCTTCAAGCAACGATCCCCAGGGCATCAAAGCCACACAGGCCGGACGGATCACACAAAACAACACGGCACCGACCAGTAATGCCCGCCAGTCCCAATGGGCGATCAACACGACGCCGAGCAGAGTCACCAAAAACACTTCCATGGCCCGTTCGACCAGACCGCCAAACGAAAGCATGTCGCCCATCATGATGCCGGCAGCCACCTGGCTGCTTTCCAGCCGCTCGGTATCGCCATGCACCGCGTACTGCGGCTCGATGTTCTGGTGGCCCACCACCGGTTGCACCAGATGCTCGGCGGGCGGCTGACCGGCACCGGTGGATTTCACTTCGATCTGGCGCAGGCCCAAGCCCGCTGCGAACACCGACAGAAAGCCGTAACCGCCGATGGCTTCCGCCACCACGTAGGCGAGGGCGATCAGCGCTAGCGCGAGGTAATCGTTGGGGCTTAAGGTGCTGTCGTCATTACGGATGCGCAGCGACAACGTGACGCGTCCGATACCGCGCCCCATCCAGTAACCGGTCAAGAGTCCCGCGGGCACGGCCCACAGCACATTGCGCAAGACCCAACCCTGCCACTCGGCGGAGGTACCTTCGCCATGGATCAACAGCAGTCCGAGAATCACAAACGGGAACGCGATCCCGTCATTCAAACCCGCCTCACCGGACAGGCCGTAGCGCACGCTGTCGACGTCCCGCGCATCGTTGACTTGCACCAGCGCCGCCAGCACCGGGTCGGTCGGCGCCAGGATCGCGCCAATCAGCAGCGACGGCCCCCACGGCAATTGCAGCGCCCAATGCAACAGCAGACAAACCCCGATGATGGTCACCACCATCACCGGCCCGGCCAGTCCAAAAGCGATTCGCCAACGCTTGTCACGCAGCGGCAATCGCAATTTCAACCCGCAGACAAACAGCGAAAAGAGCACCGCAACTTCCGTCAGGTGCTCCATCCACAGCGAGGTTTCTTCTAGGGGCAGTTTCAGAAGGCCCAAGCCACTGGGGCCGATGCCGATGCCCAGCAGCAGGCAAACCGCTGACGTCGTGACCGGCATCCAGCGCAGGTACGACGAGGTCAGTGCCAGGGTCAACAACACGGCGCCGAGCACCGCGACCCACACGATAAAACTCATGTTGTGCCGCCTCCGAATGTTCCATATGACGGCAATCGCACCGCATTCTTTTGGTAACTGCCATATCACTGTAGGAGCTGCCGCAGGCTGCGATCTTTTGATCTTGAAAAACACAAGCAAAAGATCGCAACCTGCGGCAGCTCCTACAGTGACGCAAGGCCACAGGGTTTCAGAGCATCGGTTTGCCGCCGGTGACGCCGTAGCGCTGACCGGTGATGTAACTGGCTTCATCCGAGGCCAGCAGCACATAAATAGGCGCCACTTCGACCGGTTGACCTGGGCGACCAAGCGGGGTTTGCGCACCAAAGTTCTGCACTTCTTCGTCGGGCATGGTCGAGACAATCAGCGGCGTCCAGATCGGCCCCGGCGCCACGCAGTTCACGCGAATTTCCTGCGGCCCGAGCATCTGCGCCAGACCGCCGGTGAAATTGGCAATCGCGCCTTTGGTGGTGGCATAGGCGAGCAGGCTGGGTTTGGGCATGTCCGAGTTGATCGAGCTGGTATTGATGATCGACGAGCCGGCGCGCATGTGTTTGAGCGCGGCCTGGCACAGGCGGAAAATCGCCGTGATATTTACGTCAAAGGTCATCACCCATTCTTCGTCGGGGATTTCCTCGAAGGTTTCGTGGGTCATCTGAAACGCAGCGTTGTTGACCAACACATCGATGCGGCCGAAGCGTTCGACGGTTTTATCGACCAAGGCCTGGCAGTGGGATTTCTGCGCGATATCGCCCGGCAGCAAGAGGCACTGGCGCCCGGCCTGTTCGACCCAGCGTGCGGTTTCCTTGGCGTCTTCGTGTTCGTTCAGATAAGCGACCGCAACGTCTGCGCCTTCACGGGCAAAGGCAATCGCCACGGCGCGACCGATGCCGCTGTCGGCGCCAGTGATCAGGGCAATTTTGCCGGCCAGGCGTCCAGAGCCGACGTAGCTTTGCTCGCCACAATCGGGGTAGGGCTGCATTTTGCTTTGCGAACCGGGGACGGCTTGGGCTTGTTTGGCAAAGGGAGGTTTTGGATAGTCGGTCATCGCGGGTCTCCGAGGTCTCATGGCAGGTATGGGTGGTTGACCCGGGGTGTTTGCCGTGAGTTCGATCGGATTTCCATACCCCCCCCCCCCTGTAGGAGCTGCCGCAGGCTGCGATCTTTTGATCTTGATCTTAAAAAACCAGATCAAAAGATCGCAGCCTGCGGCAGCTCCTCCAGGGGAATGGTGTCAGCGGTTAGCCAAAGCACGCTCCATCCGCGCAATGCCTTCTTCCAGCATCGAGCGTGGGCAGCCGAAGTTCAGGCGTACGAACTGTTGGTGCTGATCGCCGAAATCCAGACCGGCACTGAGGCCAACCTTGCCTTGCTCAAGGAAGAACTGCTGCGGGTTGGCCAGATCCAGCGCCGAGCAATCCAGCCACGCCAGATAAGTCCCTTGCGGCACATTAATCGTCACGCCCGGCAAACGGCTGCGCACCGCATCTACCAGATAATCACGGTTGGCTTGCAGATAGATTTTCAGCTCGGCCAGCCACGGCGCGCCTTCGCTATACGCCACGCGAGTCGCTTCCATGCCCAGCGGATTGACGCTGTCGACCATGCCGCAGCGGGCGTGGTTGACGCGTTCGCGCAGGGCGGCGTCTTGAATGATCATGAACGAGGTCTTCAGGCCGGCGATGTTGTAAGCCTTGCTCGCCGACATCAGGGTGATGGTGCGCTGGGCAATTTCCGGGCTCAGCGAGGCGGTCGGAATGTGTACGCGGCCGTCGAAGCACAGTTCGGCGTGAATCTCATCGGAGATGATCCACGCGTCCTGCGCCACGCAAATGTCGGCAACGGCTTGCAGTTCTTCGCGACCGAATACTTTGCCCAGTGGGTTGTGCGGGTTGCTCAGCAATAAAGCGCCACCACCGTTTAGCGAATCACGCAATACGTCCAGCGACGTCAAGTAGGTGCCGTCCGCCTGCGCATTGAATTCCAACTCAACCTTGTTCAACCCCCAGTGCCCCGGCGCATGGCGCAGCGGCGGGTAGTTCGGCACTTGCACCACAACGTTCTGCTGCGGCTGCACCAGCGCTTTCAACGCCATGTTGAAACCGGATTCAACGCCTGGCAGGAAGATCAGCTCTTGCGGTTTGACCTTCCAGGCGAATTTGGCCCAGAGGTCGGCGACGATGGCTTCGCGCAGGCTGTCCTGAGCAACGCTGTAACCCACCAGCGGGTGCAACAAGCGCTGTTGCAGCGCCTCGATGACTACCGGCGGCGCGGCGAAATCCATGTCAGCAACCCACATCGGCAACACGTCGGCCGGGTAGCGGCTCCACTTGGTGCTGCCGGTGTTGTGGCGGTCGAATAGCTGATCAAAATCGAAAGTCATGCGCGGTCTCGTGAAGGCGGGTTGTTCATGGGCGCCATGATAAACCCTCAACCCCTGTAGGAGCTGCCGAAGGCTGCGATCTTTTGATCTTGTTTTTTACAAGCAAAGTCAAAAGATCGCAGCCTTCGGCAGCTCCTACAAAGGCTCTGCAGCCTCCGACGGTCGGTTTTCACACAGAACGTATGGTCTTTGTCTACAGTGAAAAGGTCGGCAGACGTTTGCCGCAACCGTGTTTGTCCAGATAAAACCCGGCACAAGTACCGGGTTCCACCTGATCAGGAGTGCACGATGGATCTCAGCCGTCGTCAGTTCTTCAAGGTCGCCGGTATCGGCCTTGCAGGCTCGAGCCTGGGCGCGTTGGGCATGGCCCCGACGCTGGCCTTCGCCGAGCAGGTGCGCCACTTCAAGCTTGCCCACACCCATGAAACCCGCAACACCTGCCCGTATTGCTCGGTCGGCTGCGGTTTGATCATGTACAGCCAGGGCGATGCTGCGAAGAACGTTGCGCAAAACATCATTCACATCGAGGGCGATGCCGACCACCCGGTCAACCGCGGCACCCTCTGCCCGAAAGGCGCAGGCCTTCTCGACTTCATTCACAGCCCCGGCCGTTTGCTCTACCCGCAAACGCGCAAACCGGGCAGTAGTGAATGGACGCGGATCAGTTGGGACGAAGCGCTCGATCGCATCGTCGACCTGATGAAGACCGACCGCGACGCCAACTTCATCGAACAAAATGCCAACGGGCAAACGGTGAATCGCTGGCTGAGCACCGGTTTTCTTGCGGCGTCGGCGGCGTCCAACGAAGCCGGTTACATCACCCAGAAGGTGATTCGCAGTCTCGGCATGCTGGGGTTCGATAACCAGGCGCGTGTCTGACACGGCCCGACGGTGGCAAGTCTTGCCCCGACGTACGGCCGTGGTGCCATGACCAATACCTGGACTGATATCGCCAACGCGAATCTGATCCTGGTGATGGGTGGCAACGCAGCAGAAGCGCATCCGTGCGGCTTCAAATGGGTGACCGAGGCCAAAGCGCACAACGCTGCGCGGCTGATTGTGGTCGATCCGCGTTTTACCCGCACCGCTTCGGTGGCCGACTATTACGCGCCGATCCGCACCGGCACCGACATCGCCTTCATGGGCGGGCTGATCAATTACCTGCTGACCGAGGACAAGATCCAGCACGAGTACGTGCGCAATTACACCGACGTCTCGTTCATCGTCAAAGAAGGCTATGGCTTCGAAGACGGTATCTTCAGCGGCTACGACGTCGCCAAGCGCAGCTACACCGACAAGACCGGTTGGGGCTACGAGATGGGCGACGATGGCTTTGCCAAAGTCGATCCGACGCTGCAGCACCCGCGCTGCGTCTATCAATTGATGAAGGTGCATTACAGCCGCTACAACATCGACCTCGCCAGCCAGATCTGTGGCATGCCGGTCGACGCCATGCAGAAAATCTGGGACGAAATCGCCACCTGCTCGATTCCGGGCAAGACCATGACGATTCTCTACGCCCTTGGCTGGACGCAGCACTCGATCGGCGCGCAGATCATCCGCAGCGCGGCGATGGTGCAACTGCTGCTGGGCAACGTCGGCATGCCCGGCGGTGGCGTCAACGCCTTGCGCGGGCACTCCAACATTCAGGGCCTGACCGACCTTGGCTTGCTCTCCAATGCGCTGCCGGGATACCTGACATTGGCCAGCGACAGCGAGCAGGACTACGGTCAGTTCATCCATAAACGCACGCAAGTTCCGCTGCGCCCGGGGCAACTGTCTTACTGGCAGAACTACAGCAAATTCCACGTCAGCCTGATGAAGTCGTGGTACGGCGCCAACGCCACTGCCGAAAACAATTGGTGCTACGACCATTTGCCGAAACTCGACATCCCCAACTACGACGTCTTGAAAATGTTCGACCTGATGAGCCAGGGCAAGGTCAACGGCTACTTCTGCCAGGGCTTCAATCCGATCGCTGCGCTGCCGGACAAAAACCGCGTGATGGGCGCATTGGCGAAACTGAAATGGCTGGTGGTGATGGATCCGCTGGCCACCGAGACCTCGGAGTTCTGGCACAACGTCGGGCCGTACAACGATGTGAAAAGCGCGGAGATCCAGACCGAAGTCATTCGCCTGCCGACCACCTGTTTTGCTGAAGAAGACGGTTCGCTGGTCAACAGCAGTCGCTGGTTGCAATGGCACTGGAAAGGCGCCGATGGCCCGGGCGAAGCGCAGACCGACATTCGCATCATGGCCGAACTGTTCCTGCGCCTGCGTAAGCGCTATCAGGCCGAAGGCGGCAAATTCCCTGATCCGCTGTTGAAACTGACGTGGCCGTACAAGATCCCCGACGAGCCTTCGCCGGAGGAACTGGCCAAGGAAATCAACGGCAGCGCCGTGGCTGACTTCACCGATGCCACAGGCGTGGCGGTCAAGGCTGGCTCGCAACTGGCCGGGTTCGGCTTGCTCAAGGATGACGGCAGCACCGCGTCCGGCTGCTGGATTTTCGCCGGTAGCTGGACTGAGGCCGGCAACCAGATGGCCCGACGCGACAACGCCGATCCGTATGGCATGCACCAGCATTTGGGCTGGGCGTGGGCGTGGCCGGCCAATCGGCGGATTCTCTACAACCGCGCTTCGGCAGACGTGTCCGGCAAACCGTGGGATCCGAAAAAACGTCTGGTCTGGTGGAACGGCAAAGCCTGGGGCGGCACCGACGTGCCGGACTACAAGGCCGACGTGCCACCAGAAGCCGGGATGAACCCGTTCATCATGAACCCCGAAGGCGTGGCGCGATTCTTCGCCGTCGACAAGATGAATGAAGGGCCATTCCCCGAGCACTATGAGCCATTCGAAACGCCGATCGGCATCAACCCGCTGCACCCGCAAAACAAGAAAGCCACCAGCAACCCGGCGGCGCGGATCTTCGATTCGGTCTGGGAAACCCTCGGCGAGGCCAAGGACTTCCCTTACGCCGGCACCAGTTACCGGTTGACCGAGCATTTCCACTTCTGGAGCAAGCACTGCAAGTTGAACGCGATTGCCCAACCCGAGCAGTTCGTGGAAATCGGCGAAGTGTTGGCGAAAGAGAAGGGCATCGCTGCCGGCGATCGCGTGCGGGTCAGTTGCAAACGCGGCTTTATCGAAGCGGTGGCAGTGGTGACGAAAAGGATCCGGCCGTTGCAGGTCAACGGCCAGGTCGTGCATCAGATCGGCATCCCGCTGCACTGGGGTTTCACCGGCCTGACGCGCCACGGTTACCTGACCAACACCCTGGTGCCGTTCCTCGGCGATGGCAACACACAGACCCCGGAATCCAAGTCATTCCTGGTCAACGTGGAGAAGCTCTGATGGAGAATCTTTAAATGGCCAGCCAAGACATCATTGCCCGCTCGGCCACCACAACGGTGCCGCCGTCGGTGCGGAATCAGGAGGCGGTGGCCAAGCTGATTGACACCACCAAATGCATCGGCTGTAAGGCCTGCCAGGTCGCCTGCTCGGAATGGAACGAGCTGCGCGACGAGGTCGGCCACAACCACGGCACCTACGACAACCCGCAGGATCTGAGCGCGGAAACCTGGACGTTGATGCGCTTCACCGAACACGAAACCGACGCCGGCAACCTCGAATGGCTGATCCGCAAGGACGGCTGCATGCACTGCGCCGAGCCCGGTTGTCTGGCGGCGTGCCCGAGCCCCGGCGCGATCATCAAGCACGCTAACGGCATCGTCGATTTCGATCAGGATCACTGCATCGGCTGCGGTTATTGCATCACTGGTTGCCCGTTTAACATTCCGCGCATTTCGCAGAAAGATCACAAGGCTTACAAGTGCACCTTGTGTTCGGATCGGGTCGCAGTCGGGTTGGAACCGGCCTGCGTAAAAACCTGTCCGACCGGGGCCATTGTTTTCGGTACCAAGGAGGACATGAAGGAACACGCTGCCGAACGTATCGTTGACCTGAAAAGCCGTGGCTTCGAAAACGCCGGTCTGTATGACCCGGCAGGCGTTGGCGGCACGCATGTGATGTACGTGTTGCATCACGCCGACACGCCAACGATCTACGCCAACCTGCCGCAGGATCCGGCAATCAGTCCGTTGGTGGGTCTGTGGAAAGGCATCAGCAAACCTCTGGGCCTGCTGGCCATGGGCGCGGCGGTGTTGGCCGGGTTCTTCCATTACGTGCGCATCGGCCCGAATCGCGTCGAAGAAGATGAACATCCAACGCCACCCGATACCTCGGTGCACGTCGTCGATCCGGCGGTGCACACCTTCGATCCACGCGGGGAGGAGCGGCCATGAGCAACAAGACGATCCTGCGTTACACCGCCAACCAGCGCACCAATCACTGGCTGGTGGCGATCCTGTTTTTCATGGCCGGACTGTCCGGGCTGGCGTTGTTTCATCCGTCGCTGTTCTGGCTGAGCAACCTGTTTGGCGGCGGGCCATGGACGCGGATTTTGCATCCGTTCATGGGTGTGGCGATGTTCGTGTTGTTCCTCGGTCTGGTGTTCCGATTCTGGCGCGCGAACTTCTTTATCGACAACGACTGGAAGTGGATGCGCCGCATTGATCGGGTGCTGGTCAATGACGAAGAAAGCGTACCGCCGGTGGGCAAATACAACGCCGGGCAGAAGCTGCTGTTCTGGACTTTACTGCTGTGCATGCTCGGGTTGCTGTTCACCGGGCTGGTGATCTGGCGCGCGTATTTCAGTGCGTTTTTCGGCATCACCGTGATCCGCTGGGCGATGCTTCTGCACGCGCTCGCCGGGTTCGTGCTGGTGCTGAGCATCATCATTCACATCTACGCCGGGCTGTGGATCAAGGGTTCGGTGGACGCGATGATGCACGGCTGGGTCAGCCGCGCCTGGGCGAAGAAACACCATGAACTGTGGTATCGCGACATCACCCGCGACGAGCGTCAACCGGACGTGCCGGAGCGACCGATCACCAAAAAGGGCTAACTTTTGCCAAGCATTCTTGAACCTGGGGAAATTGAAGCGGCGGCCAGTTCGCCGCCGTTTCTGCACCTGCCGCCGCACAATCTGTTTTCCCTGCGCGCTGATCGTCTCGAGCAGTTGGCCGAGGGGCATCCGTTGGCTGAGTATTTGCGTTTGATCGCCGGATTGTGCCGGGTGCAGCAGCAGGTATTTGACGATCCACCGCTGACCGCGCCGTTTGATCAGCAACGGATCGAGGCGTGTCAGCAGCATGGTTTGCCGCCGTTTGCGGCGGATACGTTGGTGCGCGAGGAGGGTTGGCAGGCTTATCTCGATGCTTTGTTGCAACGTTATCAGCCGGGTGAGCAGCCTGCTGTTGTCGAGGCGGTCGACACCTTGCGCGGCGCCAGTCCCGGCCAGCTGCGCGCATGGGCGGTGGCGCTGGTCAGCGGGCAGTATTCGATGGTGCCGGCGCAACTGGTGCCGTTTCTCGGGGCGGCGCTGCAAGCGGCGTGGAGCCATTGGCTGCTCACTACGGCGGATCTCAAATTGAAACCTGGCGATAGCCTCAGCCAGTGCCCGGCCTGCGGTTCGCCGGCGATGGCGGGGGTGATCCGTCATCGCGGCAAGCACAACGGTTTGCGTTATCTGGTCTGTTCACTGTGTGCCTGCGAATGGCATGTGGTGCGGGTCAAGTGCGTGTATTGCGAATCGAGCAAGGGCCTGGATTATTTCAGCCTTGAGGATGATCGCCACGCGGCGAATCAGGCGCCGTTGCGGGCTGAGGTTTGTCCGGGCTGTAACAGTTATCTGAAACTGGTTTATCTGGAAAACGATGCTGACGCTGAGGCGCTGTCGGCGGATCTCTCCAGTTTGTTGCTGGACATGCGACTGGCACAGGACGGTTATCAGCGTCTGGCGCCGAATCTGTTGCTGGCACCGGGAGACGAATGATCTGAGCGTCTACACTCTGGCGCAGTGATCTGTCTCCAGGAGTGGCTGATGTCCCTGCGGTTACCTTCCATTGATGGTTTGTTGCGTCACGCGGCGTGTGTGCCTTTGCTTGAGCGTTATGGGCGTGAGTCGTTGCTGAACAGCTTGCGCCAACTGCTTGATGAACTGCGTCCCGGCGTCTTGAATGGGCAATTGTCGGCGGTTGAAATCAGCCCCGAAGTGCTCGCCGGTCGCGTCGGCGAACGCTTGGCGCAGCAACAACGCAGTAACGTGCGCCGGGTGTTCAACCTCACTGGCACCGTGTTGCACACCAACCTCGGCCGCGCCTTGTTGCCGGACGAAGCCATCGAAGCCGTGCAAATGGCCGCGCGTTATCCGCTCAATCTCGAATTCGATCTGGCCAGCGGCAAACGCGGTGATCGCGATGATTTGATCGAAGGCCTGATCCGCGAACTGACCGGTGCCGAAGCCGTCACCGTGGTTAATAACAATGCTGCGGCGGTGCTGCTGACGCTCAACAGCCTGGGCGCGCGCAAGGAAGGCATCATCTCGCGCGGTGAGCTGATCGAGATCGGCGGCGCCTTTCGCATTCCCGACATCATGGCCCGCGCCGGCGTGCGTCTGCACGAAGTCGGCACCACTAATCGCACCCATGCGCGCGACTACGAAGCAGCGATCAGCCCACGCAGCGGCTTGATCATGCGCGTGCATGCGAGCAATTACGCCATCGAAGGCTTTACCGCGCGAGTGCCCACCGCTGAGCTGGCCGAGTTGGCGCATCGGCATGCTTTGCCGTTGCTGGAGGATCTGGGCAGCGGCAGTTTGCTTGATCTGACGCGCTGGGGTTTGCCGGCCGAGCCGACGGTGCGTCAGGCGCTGCTCGATGGCGCGGACATCGTCACCTTCAGCGGCGACAAATTGCTCGGTGGGCCGCAGGCCGGATTGATCGTCGGGCGCAAAGAACTGATCGCGAAGATCAAGAAGAACCCGCTGAAACGCGCGTTGCGTGTCGACAAGCTGACCTTGGCGGCGCTGGAGGCGGTGCTGGGTTTGTATCGCGATCCGGATCGGCTGGCCGAGCGTCTGCCGAGTCTGCGACTGCTGACTCGACCGCAGGCGGACATCTTTGCGCAGGCCTCGCGCTTGCAACCGGCGCTGGCTGAAGTGCTGGGCGAGGGTTGGCAGGTCAGTGCGGTTGAGGCCTTGGGCATGATCGGCAGCGGCAGCCAACCGGTGGCGCGTTTGCCGAGTGCGGCGCTGTGTCTGCGTCCGCAGGTCTCCAAGCGACTGCGCGGGCGTTGCTTGTTGAATCTTGAAGCGGCACTGCGCGCGTTGCCGATCCCGGTGCTCGGCCGTATCGACGACGATGCGCTGTGGCTGGATCTGCGCCAACTCGACGGTGAACCGGCGTGGCTGGCGCAATTGCCTAACCTGCAGGTCGAGCCGTGATTGTCGGCACAGCGGGGCACATCGACCACGGCAAGACGTCGCTGCTGCAAGCCCTGACCGGGCAAACCGGCGACCGCCGCCCGCAGGAGCGCGAGCGCGGCATGACCATCGACCTCGGTTATCTCTATGCCGAACTCGAACCGGGAGCGGGCCTCACCGGGTTTATCGACGTGCCCGGTCATGAGAGATTCACCCACAACATGCTCGCCGGCGCGCAAGGCATTGATCTGGTGTTGCTGGTGGTTGCGGCGGATGACGGCGTGATGCCGCAAACCCGTGAACATCTGGCGATCGTCGAACTGCTCGGAATACCGCGTGCGCTGGTGGCGATCACCAAGTGCGACCGGGTCGAGGCGGGCAGGGTGGAAGAAGTGCAGCGTCAGGTGCTCGATCTGCTGGAGGCCGGGCCGTTTGCCGAGGCGCCGGTTGTGATTGTCTCGAGCGTGAGCGGGCAGGGCGTTGATGAATTGCGCGAACTGTTGCTGCAAACGCAACGTGAAGTGCTGGAGCGCAGTCGTGAGGGTGGTTTTCGATTGGCCATTGATCGGGCGTTCAGCGTCGCCGGTGCGGGGATTGTGGTGACGGGCACGGCGCTGTCGGGTGAGGTCTCGGTGGGCGATAAACTCACGCTCGGGCCGTCAGGGAAATCGGTGAAGGTGCGCGGGTTGCACGCGCAGAATCAGGCGGCTGAGCAAGCCTTCGCTGGGCAACGGGTGGCGCTGAATCTGAGCGGCGAACGCCTGGAATTGGCGCAGATCCATCGCGGGCAATGGCTGCTGAGCGATTGGCTGCACGCCCCGACTCAGCGCGTGGATATCGAATTTCAATTACTGCCGGGCGAACGGACTTTCGAGCATTTTCATCCGGTGCATGTGCATCTCGGCACGCAGGACGTGATCGCGCGGGTGGCGCTGCTTGAAGGGTCGCGCCTGAGTGCTGGCGAGCGGATGTTCGCGCAACTGCTGATCAACGCGCCGGTGCATGCGGTGAAGGGCGATCGGCTGATCCTGCGCGACTCCAGCGCCCAGCGCACCCTCGGCGGTGGGCGTGTGCTGGATCCGTTTGCCCCGGCCCGACAGCGCCGCAGTCCTGAGCGTTTGGCGCAGTTGCAGGCGTTGGCTGACAGCGAAAGTTTTGAGCAGGTGTTGCCAGCGTTGCTGGATCACAGCGCCGGCGGCCTCGGCCCGCAACGGCTGGAACGCCAATTCAATCGTCCGCGCGCAAGCTGGTCTTTGCCTGAGAATGTGCGCCTGATCGACACCCGCCAAGGCCCGGTGCTGTTCAACGTGCAGCGCTGGGGGCAGCTGAAATTTACCCTGCTGGAGCAATTGGCGAAGTTTCATGAACTGGAGCCCGATCAGATGGGCCCGGATCGTGATCGCCTGAGACGCTTCAGCGCACTGCCGCTGGAACGTTCGACGTTTGCCAGTTTGCTCGACGAATTGCGCGACGCCGGCGCGATCTCTGCCAGTGGCCCGTGGCTGCATCTGCCGGATCACCAGGTGCGTCTGAATGCCGAAGACGAAATCCTCTGGCAGCGACTGCAACCGCTGTTTGAAAACGGCGGCTTCGATCCGCCGTGGCTGCGCGACGTGGCGAAGATGCTTGGCGAGGATGATGCCGTGGTGCGTTTGCTGTTGCGCAAACTGGCGCGGCTGGGGCTGATGCATCAAGTGGTGCGCGACCTGTTCCTCAGCGACAGCCAACTGCGCAGGATGGCGGCGATCCTCCTGCAACTGGCCAAGGAAAATCCGCAGATCCAGGTGACAACCTTCCGCGATGCGCTAGGCTTGGGACGCAAACGCTGTATTCAGTTCCTCGAATACTTCGACCGCCTCGGCCTGACCCGGCGCAGCGGCGAAGCACGGCAAATCCGCTACGACAACGCACTGGCCAACACCAGCGCGCACTGAGTTCAAGGAAGGCAATCGCGCCCGGTGGCGCGGCCGGGCTTCAAACCCGGTTGGGGACGGCATCCGTTCCCGGGCAGGTTCGACTCCGGCTGCCTTCCGCCAATTATCAGAATCAAAAGATCGCAGCCTTCGGCAGCTCCTACAAAAGCCTGCGATCTTTTGATGTTCAAAGTTTGCGTTGCGCATCCATCCGATCATGCAGGATTCGAATGATCGCAATGCCATAGGCCGTAATGCGAAAGTAGATCATGTGCCGTTCTACGCTGCAGCGCCGATAACCAACACGGATGGCATCGCAGGCGGGTGCTGTTTTGGGACGCTCAGTCAATTGAGCAAATGCAGTGGTGAGAATATCGATGTAACGACTTGCCTGATCCAGGCCCCATTGTTGCGCGGTATAACTCCAGATCGCCTCGAGGTCGCCCTCGGCAGCAGGTGTCAGGCGATATTCAGCCATGCGTAGTCAGCATTCTCTGTTTGAACGCCTCTGGATCGAAGGGGCGTGGTTTGCCGCTAGACTCACCTTCGCGAAGCGCTGCACGAATCGTTTCAAGTTCAGCAGTGCGTTCTTGTTCACGTCGGATCAGATCGCGAATGTATTCGCTGTCGTTGGTGTAATGGCCGGCGTCGATTTGAGCTTTGATCCAGTTATCTTGTTGGTCAGTCACGGTGATGGTTTTTCGAACGGTTCCCATGATCGGGCCTCCAGTGAAAGGGTCGATAGCGCGGAATTTATCATACTATTGGTGCGATAAGGTGCTCTCTTGTAGGAGCGGGCTTGCTCGCGAAAGCGGTGGGTCAGTCAACATTGCGGGCGACTGATGCGCCGC